>NZ_JBQZFV010000008.1:0-189889 GCF_052691735.1 Serratia sp. NA_13 | reverse complement strand
CCTCTCCTTTGGGAGAGGGTTTAGGGTGAGGGGACACAGGCAAAACAGAGACTAAAGCCCCTAACCCCGCCCCTCTCCCCCTGGAGAGGGTGACTGAATATATTGCACTCATCAGCCCGGCATGCAGCGATGCCGGGCTTTTTTTATTCCATAATGCGGTGAATTTGCAGGTACTGCAGCAGCATAATGGTCTTGCCGTCTTTCATGCGCCCGTCGGCGATCATCGCTACCGCCTCGGTGAAGGGCAATTCCACCACTTCAATATCTTCGTCTTCGATACCGCCGCCGGCCGCATGACGTTCGTCGTCATGGTATTCGGCAATAAAGAAATAAATAATTTCGGTCACGCCGCCCGGCGACATATAGGCTTCGAAAACCTTCTTCACCTCACCGACCTGAAAACCGGTTTCTTCCACCGCTTCACGTCGCGCACATTGTTCCGGTGAATCCGCATCCAACAGGCCAGCACAGGCCTCCAGCAGCATGCCACTCTCATTGCCGTTAACATAGGTCGGCATGCGGAATTGATTGGTCAGCACCACCGTGCCCTTGGCGCGGTTATACAACAGAATGGTCGCACCGTTACCGCGATCATAGACTTCGCGCATCTGCTGAACGGAACCGCCATCCTTGCGCTTGAGATCAAAAGTATATTTGTGCAGTACATACCAGTTATCCGACAACAGCTCTTTTTTCACATTCTCAATTTTCGCTGACATGAACCCTTCTTCTTTTCCGTTAGCTGAAACGCAAAAATGATACCGCGATTAAGCGTCGAAGTGACAACCTATTTGCAACAAAAAACCCCGTAGCTCTTACAGAACCACGGGGTTTTTACCATCAAAAGTATTTAGAAGCCGTTGGGTACGTCGCGCATATCCGGCAGCTTATGGGCGATCCCCTTATGGCAATCGATACAGGTTTTGCCTTCGGTTATCGCCTTGTCGTGCATCTTCGCCGCCACGGTTTTTTGCACGCTAAAGTCCATATATTCAAAGTTATGGCAGTTGCGGCACTCTTGCGAATCATTGGCCTTCATGCGGGCCCATTCGTTGCTCGCCATCGCCAACCGATGCTGGTCAAATTTCTGTGGCGTATCGATCAGCCCGAATGCTTTGGCGTACAACTCCTTGCTGGCCTTAATCTTACGCAGCATTTTCGGCCCCCACTCATGAGGTACGTGGCAATCCGGACAGGTGGCGCGCACGCCACTGCGGTTGTTGTAATGCACCGTGCCCATGTATTCCTCATAGACGTTTTCGCGCATTTCATGACAGCCGATACAGAACTGTTCGGTATTCGCTGCCTCCATGCCGGTATTAAAACCACCCCAGAAAATGATGCCGGCGCCAAAGCCGAGCAACAGCAGCGTTCCCAGCGCCAAGCGGCTTGGCCTGCGCCACCAGCGCCATAACCGCAGCAGGCGGCCGGGCTTTTTTTCAGTGGTGGTGTGTTTGTCTTCGCTCATAGCTCCCCCGCTTAATGCCCAAAGCCCGGCATGGGCTGGAAATCATTGCCGACAATCGGCGCCGCGTCGGTTTGCGGTACGTGACACTGCAGACAGAAATAGCGACGTGGCGCGACTTCGCTCAGCACCTTGCCGTCCCGGTCCATAAAATGCGTCGGGCTGATACGTGGCGCACCGGTGGTGCGGTAATGTTCCACGCCGTGGCACTGCAGGCAGCGGTTGGTGTTCTTGCTGATCTGATAGCCATCCACGCTATGCGGGATCATTGGCGGCTGATTAACGTAGTTCAGCGCCATCCGCTCCTGCTGCTTTGGCATCGAGATCGGCCCGCTGGCAGTTGCAGACACTTCCGGAGACTTACTGAGCTCGACATCGCTGGCAGCAAACGCCAGGCCGGCAAAGGCCAGCGACAACAAGGTCACCCACAGGGCAAGCGTCTTTTTCACAACAGGGCTTTTCATTTTTATTTGGCTCCCGGGTCATTAAATAAGGTGTTCATCGCACAATTCGTCACCCTCACACCTTCTCCACCTTCACCGCGCATTTCTTGAAGTCGACCTCTTTGGAAAGCGGATCAGTGGCGTCCAGCGTCAGGTTGTTGACCAGCTGCGCCGCATCAAAGAACGGCATATATACCAGTCCCCTTGGCGGACGGTTACGGCCGCGGGTTTCGACCGTGCTGATCAATTCGCCACGGCGCGACAGCACCCTGACCTTTTCACCACGGCGCAGGTTGCGGCTTTTGGCATCCAGCGGATGGATAAACACCACCGCCTGCGGGAAGGCACGGTGCAGCTCGGGTACCCGGCGGGTCATCGAACCGGTATGCCAATGTTCCAGCACCCGTCCGGTGGATAACCAAAGGTCATAGTCTTTGTCCGGGCTTTCCGCCGCCGGTTCGAACGGCAGCGCGAAGATCACCGCCTTGCCGTCCGGTTTGCCATAGAAACGCACTTCTTCCCCAGCTTTAACGTAGGGGTCAGTCCCTTCGCGATAGCGCCATAGCGTCTCTTTGCCCTCCACCACCGGCCAGCGCAGACCGCGAGCCTGATGGTAGCTATCGAACGGTGCCAGATCGTGGCCATGACCGCGACCAAAACCGGCATATTCTTCAAACAGCCCTTTTTGCAGATAGAAGCCGAAGTCGCGTGCCTCATCGTTAAGCTGATCCGCCGGGATCTCCGTCAGCGGGTATTTGTTAACCTCACCATTGGCAAATAGCACGTCGTACAGCGTTTTGCCGCGATATTCCGGTTTCTGAGCCAGCAGTTCGGCCGGCCACACTTCTTCCACCGTAAAGCGTTTGGAGAACTCCACCAGTTGCCACAGATCGGATTTGGCCTCACCCGGCGCTTTCACCTGCTGACGCCAGAACTGAGTGCGACGCTCCGCATTACCGTAAGCCCCCTCTTTCTCCACCCACATGGCGGTCGGCAGGATCAGGTCGGCAGCCAGGGCGCTGACAGTCGGGTAAGGATCAGATACCACCACAAAGTTGCGCGCATCGCGCCACCCCGGCATCCGGTCTTCATTGATGTTCGGCCCGGCCTGCATGTTGTTGTTACACATCACCCAGTAAGCGTTCAGCGTACCGTCTTTCAGCGCGCGATCCTGCGCTACCGCATGCAACCCGACTTTGGCTGGAATGGTGCCGGCCGGCAGTTGCCACTTCTGCTCGGCCGTCTGCCGATGTTTTTCGTTGGTGACCACCATGTCGGCCGGCAGACGGTGGGCAAAGGTGCCCACTTCACGGGCGGTGCCACAGGCGGAAGGCTGGCCGGTCAGTGAGAATGGCCCACAGCCCGGTTTGGAGATTTTGCCGGTCAACAGATGCAGGTTGTAGCACAGGTTATTGGCCCACACGCCGCGCGTATGCTGGTTAAAGCCCATGGTCCAGTACGACACCACCTTGATGTTCGGATCGGCATACAGTTTTGCCAGCGCTTCCAATTGGTCTTCCGGCACGCCGCTCATTTTGGCCGTTTTTTCCAGCGTGTAGTCCGCTACGAAGGTTTTGTATTCCTCGAAGCTCATCGGATCCGAAGCGTCGCTGCCCGGATTTTTAGCCGCTTTTTCCAGCGGATCGGTTGGACGCAGGCCGTAACCGATATCCGTCGCCCCACGGCGGAAGTTGACGTGCCGATTCAGGAAGTCCTGATCCACCGCGTTGTTTTGAATGATGTAATTGGCGATGTAGTTCATGATCGCCAGATCGGTCTGCGGCGTGAATACCATGCCGTTGTCCGCCAGTTCGAAGCTGCGGTGTTCAAAGGTCGACAACACCGATACGTTGACCTTCTCATTGCTCAGGCGACGGTCGGTGATGCGCGACCACAGGATCGGGTGCATCTCCGCCATGTTGGAGCCCCACAGCACAAAGGCATCAGCCTGCTCGATATCGTCATAGCAGCCCATAGGCTCATCCATGCCGAAGGTGCGCATAAAGCCCACGACCGCTGACGCCATACAGTGACGGGCGTTCGGATCCAGGTTATTGGAGCGCAGACCGGCTTTGAGCAATTTGGCGGCGGCATAGCCTTCCCACACCGTCCACTGACCGGAACCGAACATGCCAACGGCCTCCGGGCCTTTCTCTTTCAAGGCCTGCTTGAACTTTTCGGCCATAATGTCGAAAGCTTGCTGCCAACTGACCGGTGTGAACTCGCCTTCCTTGTGGTACTGACCGTCCTTCATGCGCAGCAGTGGCTGAGTCAGACGATCTTTGCCGTACATGATCTTTGGCAGGAAATAGCCTTTGATGCAGCTCAACCCACGGTTGACCGCCGCTTCCGGATCGCCCTGTGAGGCAATAATGCGGCCGTTCTGGGTACCGACCAGCACGCCACAACCTGTGCCGCAGAAACGGCAGGGTGCTTTGTCCCATTTGATAGAGTCGGCGCTGCCTGCCACCGCCTGCGCCACCGTAGGAATAGTCAGCCCGGCGGCTGCCGCAGCGGCGACCGCGGCGTTTGCTTTCATGAAGTCTCGACGACTGAGTTTCATGGCGTTACCTCACCTTGAGTGTCCTGCTGGTGATAAACCAGCGATACCGCCAGCACGCCATCCAAATTGCGTACCGACTCAATTTTCTCCAGCAGCTGATGGGAACAAGCTGCCTGCATTACCACCACCAGCTTGCCGTTCGGCTGGTCCTGAGCCGGAATTTCCGTGTCCGCTATCGCCAGCAAATCGGCAACCAGCCGTGGAAATTTCTCTGGCCGAGCCTGCACCACCAGCCCGCTAACGTGCCATTCGTTATTCATCATTATTTTCGCTCTGGGTTAGGGTGACAGCACCGGCCGGGCAACCGGCGACGCAGGCGCCACAGCCCGTGCAGGCCGCGACCTCCAGCACGGGTTGAGCCATTTCGCCCAGACGGGGCCGAAAGCGGATCGCCTGAGTCTCGCAGCTATCCTGGCAACTGCGGCATTCCACGCCCCGCTGCGCCAGGCAGTTGGTTCCGAATACCGCATGTTGTCGCCAGGGGGTTTCTGCCAACGGGCGAAATAGCGGCTCTTCGCAGGCCTGCACGCAGCGCTCGCAGAAAGTGCATTCCGCTCGTTGAAAATCAATTTCGGGAAAACCGCCGCTGCCGCTAATCAGCACTCCGGTTTCGCAGGCGCGAACGCAGGCCTGGCAGCGAGTGCAACCGGTAATAAAAAGGGATTCTTGCAGCGACCACGGGGGGCGGATCGCCGCGACTGGTTGACGCCATTGTCCACCAAGCAGGTTACGCCGTGACAATACGGCCATGCTGTTTTCCTCGACATTGCAAACACGCCACCGCGCGTAATAAATAGAACCTGTTTTGTATTGTTATTGTAGTCGTTGCTAAGAAATTGCCAGTCGCCGGCATGATGTAAAAGGCGACGGGCTTAAACCTTGATAAGCGCGGGGGTAAGATAAGATGAGTTCGGGGGGTATATAATCACCCTAAAGGGGTAAATGCAGGGGTAGTTTGCGCCAGATCAATCAATTACCGACGGGGGCGTAATTTTAGCCCTGGGATTTTCGTCCATCGATATCTATTTGATTATATAACGCTAAGCTCTTGTGAGGGTGGCGGCCAATTTAATGCAAAACGCTACGCATTTTAGTTGCAAAACTTATAATTTTGCTTTCGAATGAAACCCGGCGATGTTCATCGCCCGCAAGAAAAGGATGCATGATTGCTTGTTAAACGTTCAGTGACCAGCAGCCTGGCCAAGGCGCTGTTTTGCATTGTGATTTTGTCCGTGCTCTCCACCGGGCTGGCGCTGACCACAGTGGTTGACAGCCTGCGCGACGCCGAAGCGGTCAACATTGCTGGCTCGCTGCGTATGCAGAGCTACCGGCTGGCCTACAATCTCACTCGCCCGGCTCCGGAGCTGGAACAGCATCTATTGCAGTATCAGCAATCCCTGCAGGCCCCGGCGTTGCAGAAGTTGGACCGTTTTTACGTACCTGCGGAGGTGCGGGAAAAGTATCTGTCTCTGCAGCATGCCTGGCAGCCCCTGGCGCAGCAGATTCGGGCCGGACAGTCAGCTAACTATCAGGCCAATATCGCCGGCTATGTTAACCAGATTGACCATTTTGTGTTGGCGCTACAACGTTATTCCGAGCTGAAACTGACCATTGTGGCGGCCATCAGCGTGCTGGGCTTTATCGCCATCATCGGCCTGGTGCTGTTTTGCATCCGTTTTATGCGCCGTCAGGTGGTAGCGCCGCTAAAGCACCTGGTGGATGCCAGCCAGCGCGTGCAACAGCGGGACTTTAACCATCCGCCGCTGGATATCGCCCTGCCGAATGAGCTGGGCGTCTTGTCGCAGGCCTTTACCGCCATGTCGGGCGACCTGGCCAAATTATATCAATCGCTGGAGCAGAAAGTGCGAGAGAAAACCCAGCGTCTGCAGCAGGCGAACAAGACGCTGGAAGTCCTGTATACCTGTTCGCAAGCGCTGAGCGTGCGGCAGATAGACCAGCAGGCATTCGAACAAATCCTGCATATTGTGCGCCAAAGCGAAGATTTGCACTGTATCCGGCTAAAGGTGGCAGACAGCCTCAGCGAATGGCAATTACATAGCGGCAGCCCTTCGGCAACGCTGGCGTGGCAATCGCTAGCCATCGTCCAGGGCGATAAAACCCTGGGGGAACTGAGTTGGCAGCAAAAAGAACAGCCACCCCATCCGCACCTGATGCAGAGCGTGGCCAATATGTTAAGCCGGGGGATCTATTTTAACCGCGCACAAAAACAACATATGCAATTTTTGCTGATGGAAGAACGTGCCACCATCGCCCGCGAGCTGCACGATTCTCTGGCACAGGCGCTGTCGTTTTTGCGTATTCAGCTAACCCTGCTCAAGCATACGCTGGCGGATAGCGCCCCTGAAGCACAAGAGATTATTACCGATTTTGACCAGGCGCTGGCCGACGCCTATCGCCAACTGCGCGAACTGCTGACCACCTTCCGCCTGAACATTCAGGAGGCCGATTTGAACACCGCACTGCACCAGTTGCTGGCGCCATTAAAGGTTCTTACCGGCGCACGGATTCAGTTACACTGTCGGCTTTCTTCCCAGGCGCTCAATGCCCAACAGCAGGTGCATGCGCTACAGATTGTGCGCGAAGCGGTGCTTAACGCCATCAAACATGCCGAAGCACAGGAAATCGTGATTCGCTGCGAAATGACGGCCGAGGGTGATAACAGCATCAGCATCGCTGACGACGGTTGCGGCATCGCCAGCCTGAATGAACCTGAAGGTCACTATGGTCTGACCATCATGAGCGAGCGCGCTGCGCGACTGGGAGGAACGCTGCGCATCCAGCGGGGTGAGCCGGACGGCACGGAAGTCCGCCTGACATTCCCGCCATAAAATCAAGGCTGTTAACCCTTCGTTACGGTTTAGCTGAGTCTAACAGTCTATTTCAGGATGTTCGTGGCACCAATTGCCACTATTTTATAAGAATCTGTCCCACTGTGAAGCGTGCTGCACGGCACGTTTGAGTGGCTTTACTCGCTACAGGGAGCATATTTCATGGTGATCAAGAATTACCGAGTAATGATCGTCGACGACCACCCGCTGATGCGCCGCGGCATCAAACAATTGCTGGGGCTGGATCCGCTGTTTAGCGTGCTGGCCGAAGCCAGCAGTGGCAACGAAGCCATTGCGCTCGCGCTGCAGCACACGCCGGACGTGATCCTGCTCGATCTGAACATGAAAGGTTTGTCCGGTCTGGACACGCTGAAAGCGCTGCGCAATGAAGGCGTGGATGCCCGTATTATCGTACTGACGGTATCGGACTCACGCAACGACGTGTACGCGTTGATCGACGCCGGTGCCGACGGCTACCTGCTGAAAGACAGTGAACCGGAACAATTGCTAGAGCATATTCGCGCGGCGGCGGAAGGCCAGAACGTGATTAGCGACGCGGTAGCGGACTATCTCTCATCCCGTCGTGAACAACACGATCCCTTTGCCGAACTGACCGAACGCGAGCTGGACGTGCTGCAGGAAGTGGCGCGTGGCCTGTCCAATAAGCAGGTAGCGGCCCAACTGCACATTTCTGAAGAGACAGTGAAAGTACATATTCGCAATATGTTGCGCAAACTGGATGTACGTTCACGCGTGGCGGCAACGGTGATGTACCTGGAGCACAAGAGTCAATAATCCTTCCCCGGCGTGCCGGGGAGGTTTTATTCGATGGCGGCGAGCAGCGTCTGATGATGCTGATTAACCCAGCCCTTGTTGATCGGCCCCCAGTTTTCCAACTGATAGAAACCGTCGTTATTGCGCACGCCCTGCTGAATAAACTGCAATTCTACCCCCAGACCGGGCAAGGCTTTCAACACGTCTTGCAGGGTTCGGCGCGGCCAGCCGGTCAGCTCCATCAGACGCGGGACGTTTGGCCGTTCGCTGTGGCTGATCAGCCAGCAAAGATAAAGACGACGGGCAAATACCGGGTTAATTTCCATGCCTTGCTCCTGCATTAAAGTGAGCCCTGATTATTTTTTGACAACGCCGAGTGTTCAGGCCCTTGATTGTCATTAAATTGTCTTAATCGCAACGTTAAAGGTAATGACGGCGTAATTAGGGGTTTCTTCTACCGTTATTTACATTATCTCCTTTTTTTCTCCACGCTTCCCCTCCCCTTCACGCGTAAAGTGCATAAGTGCCGGAATCCTTCCCAGCTACTGAGAAAACGCAATTCCGATGCGTCTTAAAGATAGAACAAGTCATAACGAGGTTCGCGCTGCATGGCCAATTTTTTTATTGATCGCCCGATTTTCGCCTGGGTCCTGGCAATTATTCTTTGCCTGACCGGCGCTTTGGCGATTTTTTCCTTACCGGTGGAACAATATCCGAATCTGGCGCCGCCAAACGTTCGCATTAGCGCTACCTACCCAGGTGCTTCGGCACAGACGCTGGAAAACACCGTCACCCAGATTATCGAACAGAACATGACGGGTCTGGACAACATGATGTATATGTCGTCGCAGAGCACCAATACCGGGCGAGCCACAGTAACGCTGACCTTTGAGGCCGGTACCGATCCTAACGAGGCGATGCAGCAGGTACAAAACCAACTGCAGGCGGCGATTAAACGACTGCCGCAGGCCGTGCAGACCCAGGGCGTAACGGTATCGAAATCCGGTGATACCACGCTGATGATGGTGGCCTTTGTCTCCACCGACGGCAGCATGGACAAGCAGGACATTGCCGATTACATCGTTTCCAACCTGCAGGATCCGCTCAGCCGCATCAACGGCGTAGGGAGCATGGACGTTTATGGCTCGCAATACGCGATGCGTATCTGGCTCGATCCCAACAAACTTAACAGTTACCAACTCACCACCCAGGACATTGTTAGCGCGATCAAATCGCAGAACGCCCAGGTCGCGGTCGGCCAGCTCGGCGGTACGCCCTCCGTCGATAAACAGGCGCTTAACGCCACCATCAACGCGCAGTCGCAGTTGCAAACGCCTGAGCAGTTCCGAAAAATTACCCTGCGAGTCAACCAGGACGGTTCATTAGTCACGCTTGGCGATGTTGCCACCATCGAACTCGGTGGCGAAAACTATGACTATCTCAGCCGCTATAACGGCATGCAGGCCGCCGGCATGAACATCAAGCTGGCCTCCGGTGCCAACGAGTTGCAAACCGATCGGTTGGTAAAGGATAAAATCGCCGAGCTGTCGCAGTATTTCCCACACGGGCTGGAGGCGAAGGTCGCCTATGAAACCACCCCGTTCGTTAAGGCCTCAATCAAAGACGTGGTAAAAACCCTGCTGGAAGCCATTGTGCTGGTGTTCCTGGTAATGTACCTGTTCCTGCAGAACTTCCGCGCCACCCTAATCCCGACCATCGCCGTGCCGGTAGTGTTGATGGGCACCTTCGCCATTCTTTCGGCCTGCGGATTCAGTATTAACACCCTGACCATGTTCGCCATGGTGCTAGCCATCGGGCTATTGGTGGATGACGCCATCGTGGTGGTGGAAAACGTCGAACGCGTGATGAGCGAAGAAGGCCTGTCACCCAGGGATGCCACACGCAAATCCATAGGGCAGATCCAGAGTGCGCTGGTCGGCATCACCATGGTGTTGTCGGCGGTGTTTATCCCGATGGCGTTCTTCGGCGGTACCACCGGTGCCATTTACCGCCAGTTCTCGATCACCATCGTTTCGGCCATGGTGCTGTCGGTGCTGGTGGCGATGATCCTGACCCCAGCCCTGTGCGCCACCTTGCTCAAACCGATTGCCAAAGGTCACCATCACGGCAAGCGCGGCTTCTTCGGCTGGTTCAACCGTATGTTCAACCGCAACGCCGACCGCTACGAGCGCGGTGTGGCGCGGGTGCTGCACGCAAGTAGCCGTTATCTGGTGATTTACCTGTTGCTGCTTGGCGGCATGGCATTACTGTTTATCAAGTTGCCGACCTCCTTCCTGCCGCAGGAAGACCGCGGGGTATTCACCGTCCAGGTACAGTTACCGCCGGGTTCGACCCTGCAGCAAACCACCAAAGTAGTGGAAAAAGTTGAACACTATTTTCTGACCAAAGAAAAACAGGACGTGCTGTCCGTGTTCTCCACCATTGGTGCCGGTCCCGGCGGCAATGGGCAGAACGTGGCACGCATGTTTATTCGCTTGAAAGACTGGGATTTGCGTACCTCCGGCGACAACAGCTCATTCGATATCATCGATCGCGCCACCAAGGAATTTAACCAGATTATCGAGGCGCGGGTGATTGCCAGCAGTCCACCGGCGATTACCGGCCTGGGCAATTCTTCCGGCTTCAATATGGAACTCGAAGACCATGCCGGTCTGGGGCACGACCAACTGATGGCAGCACGCAATCAACTGCTGCAGCTGGCCGCCGCTAACCCGCTGCTGTCCCGCGTGCGCCACAATGGCCTGGATGACAGCCCGCAGTTGCAGATTGATATTGACCAACGCAAAGCCCAGGCGCTGGGTGTTTCAATCGATGACATCAACAACACGCTGTCGACCGCCTGGGGCTCAACCTACGTTAACGACTTCGTTGACCGCGGTCGGGTGAAAAAAGTCTATGTGCAGGCCGCCGCACCGTTCCGCATGCTGCCTGGCGACATCGATAAATGGTTCGTGCGCAACAGCGCGGGGGGCATGGTGCCGTTCAGCGCCTTTGCCACCTCCCATTGGGAATATGGCTCTCCACGTCTGGAGCGCTATAACGGCAGTTCAGCGCTGGAAATTGTGGGCGAAGCGGCAGAAGGCGTTAGCAGCGGTACCGCCATGGCCGAAATGGAAAAGATTGTCAGCCAGTTACCGACCGGCTTCGGTCTGGAATGGACCGCCATGTCCTACCAGGAACGCCTGTCCGGCTCGCAGGCACCGGCGCTGTATGCTATTTCGCTGTTGGTGGTGTTCCTGTGTCTGGCGGCGCTGTATGAGAGCTGGTCGATTCCGTTCTCGGTGATGCTGGTGGTGCCGCTGGGCCTGATTGGTGCCGTTGCCGCAACCTGGCTACGCGGGCTGGAGAATGACGTTTACTTCCAGGTGGGGATGCTGACCATCATCGGGCTGTCGGCGAAAAACGCCATACTGATCGTCGAGTTCGCCAACGAGCTAAACCATAAAGGCCAGGATTTGATGTCGGCCACCCTGGAAGCCTCACGTATGCGTCTGCGGCCGATCCTGATGACCTCGCTAGCCTTTATCTTCGGCGTACTGCCGATGACCATCAGCAGTGGAGCCGGCTCAGGCAGCCAGCATGCGGTGGGTACCGGGGTGATGGGCGGTATGATTTCCGCCACCCTGTTGGCAATTTACTTCGTACCGCTGTTCTTTGTGCTGGTACGCCGCCGCTTCCCAGGCAAATCGGCAGCCACCGCCAAAGCGCAAGACAGCGCGCAATAGCAGGCAAAAAAAAGCAGCATCGGGAAACCGATGCTGCTTTATCTCGAACGAGCGTCTCGTTCCCAGGGTGCTTTAATCACGAACAAATAAACCAACCTTGTTATCAACCCCAGCGCAGTGTCAGTTACCTAACATCTCTTCGATGAAGTCTTTCCAGTTTCCCAACTCACGATCAACCATAATAATTTACAACCTCACTTAATAGACGAAGCGCATTCTACGCCTGTTTTTTGAGCAAGTGAAGAGATTCGGGAACGATGCCACCCACGAAAACCGGGGATAGTGCACATTTTCGTATTTATCTGAACAATGGTTAATCCCGACTATTCCCTTCCGTTATTAATCCATCAAACAACACACCTAAAAGATCTAAATCTGCCGCTGTGGGCCATTCCCCTGGCAACCAACCGCTCAGCCAAGGTCGGCATCAATAACTTCATATCATTACGATTCTCAAAACGTAAATTGATGTAAAGGAATGTATATGAAGTTACACCTGTTCACTCCAGGCAAAGGTTTCTCTTTCAGCACCCTGACCTCCGCCATGCTGCTGTCTTGCTCAACGCTGGCCGCTGAGCTACCAGAAAGCTATTTCCAAACCAAACCGGTGGGATACGGCCTGTATGAACTGGCATTTGATGGCCAAAACAACACCCTGTTTGCCGCCTCTTCCCCCTCATTCGCCAAAGACAAGAACAGCGGGATTGTCTACCGTATCAACCCAGCTACGCTGGCCACTGAGGGGAAGATCGTTACCCAACGCCGCGCCTTCGCCACCGCGCTGGATGAAGAACGCCACGTTCTGTACATCGGTAATACCGTCGACGGTTCCGTAACCCTGATTGATACCCGGAGCGGTAAAGAACTCGCCACCATTGGGCTTAGCGAAAGCATGAAAGAGGACCAGTTCACCCCAACGCGTGAAATGGTGCTTGATAAGAAAAATCAGCGTTTGTATGTCTCTGGCACTGCGAAGCAAGGCGTACTATGGGTGATCGACACCGCCAAACGGGAAAAGATTGCCACCATCAGCAACGTCGGCGAATACCCCACCGGTCTTGCTCTGGACAGCGAACGTGGCCATATCTACTGCGTTAATGGCGGCGGTGAACTCATTACCCTTGATATCGGCAGCCACAAAATCCTCAAGCGCCTGGTCGTGGAACCCGCCAAGAAACACTTTTTCCTGAACATCAGCCTGGACAGCAAAACCGGCCGTGCCTTCCTCACCGATCCTGACCTGCCGAAAGTGCTGGTTGTCGATATCAACAGCGGCAAAATCCTGCACCAGATTGAGGTGATCAACTCACTGGCGGTGCTGTTCAACCCGGCCCGCAGCGAAATCTACATCACGCACCGCGAGGCCAAACGTATCAGCATCGTGGACAGCAACAGCTATCAGGTCAAAAACAGCATCACCACCACCGCACTGCCCAACAGCCTGGCCCTTTCTGCGGACGGCAATACCCTCTTTGCCAGCATCAAGCAGTCCAAGGAAGAGATGGAGAAAAAGCAGGACTATCTGCTCAAGATTAACCTTAGCGGACTGTGAGGCAGGCAATGGCTAGTTTTATGACTCGCCTTTCCGGTGGGGTACTGCTGTGCCTACCGGTCATGGTAGCGCAGGCTGCGGGCACCGAGCAGGCTCCCCGCCCACAGAAAGAAGAAACGCTGGAGGTGGTCGCTTCGCCACTGAGCGATGACGGCAGCACCGAAAACACCGGTTCTTACACCACCAGCCAAATGAGCACCGCGACCGGCTTGCCGCTGAGCATCAAAAATACGCCGCAGTCGGTTTCGGTCATCACTCGTCAGCAGATTGACGATATCAACGCTTATTCGTTGAAAGATATTCTGCGCTGGTCCACCGGCGTCAGCGAGAGTAACTACGATAGCGAACGCTCTTCGTTCAATTACCGCGGTTTTAGCGTCGATAATTATCAATATGACGGCGTTCCCACCTTCTTTGATTCCGGCTATTCCGGCGGTGAGTCAGAAATTGACTCGATCACCCTCGATCATGTCGAAATCGTCAGAGGTGCCGCCGGTTTGCTGAACGGCGTCGGTAATCCGGGGGCTGCCATCAACCTGGTGAGAAAGAAAGCCTCCAGCCTTTCGCCCGCGTCGAACTCTCCGCCGGTTCCTGGGATCATTACCGCACCACGGTCGATGTAGGCACACCGCTCAATGACGAAGGTACCGTCAGGGTGCGCATCGCAGCCGCCGGCGAGCGCAGCCACTCGTTTATGGACAGGCATCAGGAACGCAAAAGCACTCTCTATGGCACGCTGGAAGCCGATCTGACCCGCGATACCCTGCTGCGGCTGGGGGCCGATTATCAACAGAACCGGCCTAAAGCCTCCACCTGGGGCGGTGCCCTGCCGACCGGCTGGTTCAGCGATGGCAGCGAGATCAATTGGGATCGCCACTACAGCGGTGCCTCTGACTGGTCGAGCTGGGATACCACGCTCAGCACCCAGTTTGCGACGCTGGAGCACCATTTCGATAACGGCTGGAAAAGCGTGGCCAACTACACTCATAGCCGTCAGGCTTTCGATGCCAAAATGGCGATGAGCCTTGGCGGACTGATCGATCCCGATACCTGGACGGTGAAACCTTCAAGCCCTTATGCCGGGCGTTATGAGGGTTACCGCGATCAACATGCGGTAGATCTGAAACTGAACGGTGATTTCAGCCTGCTGGGCCGCAACCACAAATTTGTGGTGGGAAGTTCTTCCGCCTGGCAGCACAGTTACAGCACTTATCGTAGCGCCAGCGCCTCACCATTGTTTAGCGGCAGCTTACTGGACTGGAACGGTGGCCTGGGCGAACCCGAGTGGTCGGACAAAATGCCACAGATGGATTACCGTACGCGGCAAATCGGCTTCTACAGCAGCGCTGACTTTTCGCTAACCGACCGGCTGGATCTGGTGCTCGGTGCCCGCTTCAACAGCTTTAAAAACACCACTACCACCACAGCCAACAAAGTCACGCCATTCGTCGGCACGGTCTACAAGTTAACCGATCAGGTCTCTGCCTATGCCAGCTACACCGACATCTTCAAGGATCAGAACCTGCTCGACAGCAGCGGTCACTACCTGGCGCCGATCGAAGGGGTGAATAAGGAAGTGGGCATTAAAGCTGCGTTGCTCAATGACCGGCTCAATCTGTCACTGTCGGCATTCCGCATCACGCAGGACAAGCTGGGCGTGCTGGACGAAGACACCGCCAATCTGGACTGGCTGCAGCAGACCTATCATGAGAGCCAGGGTGCCACCAGCAAGGGCATCGAGTTCGAACTGAACGGCGAACTGGCCCACGGCTGGAACGCGCAGTTTGGCATCACGCACTTCTCACTGAAGGACAAGGATAAGGTCGATCTCAACACCGAGCAGCCGCGCACGCGCATCAATCTGTTCACCACTTACCAACTGACGGGTACTTTGCGCGACCTGACGCTGGGCGGCGGCGCACGCTGGCAGAGCAAGGTTTACGCCAACGTAAGTGGGGCCGATAACGGTGAAATGGTCAATCGTAAAGCCGAACAAGGTTCTTACGTTCTGGTCGACGCGATGGCACGTTACAGGCTGACGCCGCAGACCTCGGTGCAACTCAACCTGAACAACGTTTTCGACCAGAAATACTACTCGCAGGTTAATTTCTACAGTACCCGTAACTATGGCGAACCGCGTAACTTCATGCTGACGCTTAAACACGAGTTCTGATCGCCCGCAGTAAAACGGCCCCGGACCACGGGGCCAACCCTCCCTCTGTAATGCCTTATCCCTTGTGCGATGAATTCTTCCGTAGTAGCGTGCAAAAGGTACAAAAACCCTACTCACCCAAGGCCATGTAATGTCCCCTACGCTGACCATCGAACAATTGAAAGAGTTGGGCCGCTATCAGGAAGCGACCGAACTGGCGCAACAACAGTTACTGCAACAACCGGAAGCCGCCGGGCTACACTACCAATTGGCTTGCCTGTATGACGTACAGGGATTTGAGCAACAGGCCATTCCCTGCTACCTCGCGGCGCTGGCGCACAATTTGCCGGCGACGCAGCGGCAGGAAGCCTGGCTTGGCCTGGGCAGTACCTACCGGGCGCTCGGCCTGTACCAACAATCACTGGCCGCCTTCGACGACGGGTTGAACGAGTTCCCGCAGGCTAAAGAGCTCACGCTGTTCCGCGTCATGACGCTGTACAACCTGGGCGAAACCAAACAGGCGGTCGCAGATTTGCTGTTACTGCTGGCGGAAACTTCCTCGCATAGTGACATCAGCAGCTACCAGCGTGCGATCCGTCAATACGCCGCCGATCTGGCTCGGATTGGCTAAGCGAGGCTGATATGGAAATAGTGACCGACCCGAACCGCTACGGCGTCGACTGGCTGCAATTGGCCGAGCTACTGGAAACCGCCGGATTGGGCCAACGCGATCCGCAGATATTGCAGCGCGTTTATCAACACAGCCAATTTTGCTACTGGGGCTACCTGGATGGCCGGCTGATCGCCACCGCCCACGCCATTAGCGACATGACCTCGGTTGCCTATCTTGCCGACGTAGCCCTGCATCCGGATTTTCAGGGCCGGGGATTGGGACGTCAATTGATGGATCGGGTGATGCAGGATCTGGCCCCGCTCGGCAAAGTGTTTATCTACTCGGTGCCCGACAAGCTGGAGTTCTACAAAAAATACCACTTCCGTGAGCTGACCACCGGCATGGTCTATGCCGATAGCACGGCATTGGCGCGCCTGCAGCAAAACGGCTATATCCGCTGAAAAAACCTTAAAGGAACCTCCCATTGCTCATTGAAAATCGGCTGTCTCCGCAGGACTGTGCGGATATGAATGATATTCGCGCGGAAATAGACATGATGGACGAAAACATCATAAAGCTGATCGCCCAGCGCTTCGCCTACGTAAAGGCTGCGGCCAAATTCAAGACCAGCCCCGATGCGGTACGCGCCAAAGAGCGCTTTGAGGCCATGCTGCTGCAAAGACGAGTCTGGGCCGATGAGCAAGGTTTAAGCCCAGAGGTGATAGAAAAAATGTATCGCGATCTGGTCAACTATTTTATCAGCGAAGAAATGAAACATTGGTCCCAGGATCAGGGGTAATCCCCCCGAAAAATGAATGCTGGTCGATGGACTTTATGCATGCTCAGCTATCAGATGGTCGTTCCGTCCGTTTGCTGAATGTCATCGATGACTTTAATCGTGAAGCTCTGGCCATTGAGGTGGATTTTTCTCTGCCGGCAAGCCGGGTAGTCAGGACACTGGAACAACTCATTGAATGGAAGGGAAGGCCAACGGCTATCCGGTGTGATAACGGGCCAGAATATACAGGCAAAATACTGATGTCATGGGTGTCTCGGCAGAATATAACACTTCGGTTTATTCAGCCCGGCAAACCTCAGCAGAATGCTTATATTGAACGATATAACCGGACAGGACGTTATGACTGGCTGGGGCAGCACCTGTTTTCATCGCTGAACGAATTGCAGGACTATGCCACGCAGTGGCAATGGTTTTATAATCACGAGCGCCCGAATATGGCACTGAATGGTTTTACGCCAATGCCGCATATTCAACGCATGACCGATTCTACTTATGACCCCCGTTAAAAATGGGGAGATTACCAGTCCTTTTAATCGTAAAGCCAGTGACCAGCCTTGGCTGATTCAACAAGCATTTTCAGGGTTAATGGTTCCGGTTCAATCCATTCCCATTGATTATCTTTCGAACGTAAAAAATTCAACGGTAGAACTGCTTCTTCATTGGGCCAGTACTTTCCAAAAGTGAAATTTTTCCGGTCTACTTCGAATTTTGTAAAGTAATCATTAAGTATTTCTATCGCATCTTCATCTGCCCATGGATACTTACCAGTGGAGAGACTCGTTTCCAGTGTCAAAACTGGTTTCCTGAACAATGGGAAAACACGCCCATTCCAGTTTTTGTTGTACCAGTTCATGACCTCTTGTTCTATGTTGTCTGAATTGTTCATTCAGTGCCTACCACAGACGGTCAGAAGGATGTGCGATTGTGTTGTATTTGTTCACTGCTTTGAAGGAAATAATAGACACGTCAGCCGCTAAAATTACCCAGCCAACTAATGGTATGCTTCTACCGACGAAGGTTCCCAATCTCTGAGTCATGGCTCTTTTAACGTTAGGAGGGAAACCTATCCATGTTGGTAATCTTACTGGCATCATTCGCCCTCGGAATAACCTCCTGGAGTAGATAGACGCTACCGAGGTTCCAGGGGTTGCCCCAGCTAATTTACCCGCAACAGTGACACTGTTTGAGCCAAGGTAAATCCCTGCTACTGCTGCTATATCTGTGATACCAAAGTGATCGAGGGTTTCATCAACCATGATCCAAAAAATAGCTCACCCGCACTGAGATTAGATGAGCCATCATAGAAGTACGTTCCGTGAAGTTCTTCTACCGTATCCATAGGCTTATTTCCCTTACTTTACTTGCTGGTATTCCAGTACTACAACAATCAATAGGCATTAATCAAGCACAAAAAGCGGTAAACAAATTTCGAAACGATAAAGTCAACCTGACCTGCCCCCCGTTGATTAACACACCGCGATGTTAGTAATGTCTTCATAAACCACATGAGGACATCCCCATGAAGAAGCGTTTTTCCGACGAACAGATCATCAGTATTCTCCGCGAGGCTGAAGCCGGGGTATCCGCCCGTGAACTCTGCCGTAAGCACGCCATTTCCCATGCAGTTCGATTTGAGCACGATCTAATTGAGAAATGTATTCCACACACTTGAAAGGGTTTTCGCGAGAGAACCGATCGAGACTTTCAACGATGAGTACCGAGCCTTTCGCTATGTCACCATCATTAACACGCTTGAAAAATCGTCCTAACCCTGCACTTTCATGCAAATGTTCGGCTTTGAATGCTGAACGCCCTTCATCGATAATTAGCTCGTAGTCTGGATCGAAATCCTGCACTGGGGCATTATCTTCAAAATACTTGATGAGCAGTGATTCCTGACAGTTTAGGCCATCGCCGGATACCTGTTGCTCTGAACTTACCCTGATATAGAGGTAACATTTTTTTATGAAAGACAATGCTCAAAAAAGTTTGCTTAAGCTCTACGGCATCAAAAATTGTGACACCATCAAAAAAGCACGCCGCTGGCTGGAAGAACAGGGTGTGGCTTATCAATTTCACGACTACCGCGCCGACGGGCTGGACGAACAGCAACTGCGCGGCTTTGTCGAACGTCTCGGTTGGGAACCGCTGCTCAATACCCGCGGTACCACCTGGCGCAAGCTGGATGAAGCGCAGCGCACCGCCTGCAATAATGCAGATGCCGCCATCGCGCTGATGCTGGCACAGCCGGCAATCATCAAACGCCCATTGCTGGACGACGGCAATGGGCACGCCCTGCTCGGCTTCAGTGCCGAAGGCTACCAGCAATTTATTTCCGAGGTGGCAGCATGATTTGCCCGGTTATCGAACTGGCTCAACAATTGATCAGGCGCCCATCGCTCAGCCCGCACGATGAAGGCTGTCAGGCACTGATGATCGAACGTCTGAAAGCCATTGGTTTTACCGTTGAGCCGATGCCTTTCGGCGATACCCTGAATTTCTGGGCCTGGCGTGGCGAAGGCCAAACCCTGGCGTTTGCCGGCCACACCGACGTAGTGCCGACCGGCGACGAAAAACGCTGGGACAACCCGCCGTTTGAGCCGACCATCCGCGACGGCATGCTGTATGGCCGTGGCGCGGCAGACATGAAAGGCTCGCTGGCGGCAATGGTCGTGGCAGCCGAACGTTTCGTCGCGGCCAACCCGCATCATCAGGGCCGTTTGGCATTCCTGATCACCTCCGATGAAGAAGCCAGCGCGACCCATGGCACGGTGAAAGTGGTGGAAGCGCTGATGGCGCGCAACGAGCGCCTGGATTATTGCCTGGTCGGCGAGCCGTCCAGTACCGAACGCGTCGGCGACGTGGTGAAGAACGGGCGTCGCGGCTCGATCACCGCCAACCTGCACATTCACGGCATTCAGGGCCACGTTGCCTATCCGCATCTGGCGGAGAACCCGGTGCACCGCGCCATGCCGGCCCTCAATGAGCTGGTGGCGATCGAGTGGGACCACGGCAATGAATTCTTCCCGCCGACCAGCATGCAGATTGCTAACGTGCAGGCCGGTACCGGCAGCAACAACGTGATCCCTGGCGAGATGTTCGTTCAGTTCAACTTCCGCTTTAGTACCGAATCGACCGATGCGACGATCAAACAGCGCGTAGAAGAACTGCTTGAGCGCCATCAGTTGAACTACAGCATCGAATGGCGTTTGTCGGGCCAGCCTTTCCTGACTGCACGTGGTGCGCTGGTGGATGCCGTAGTTAACGCCGTCGAACACTACTCTGAGCTGACGCCGCAGTTGCTGACCACCGGGGGCACCTCAGACGGCCGCTTTATCGCCCAGATGGGGGCGCAGGTGGTTGAGCTGGGGCCAGTCAACGCGACTATCCATAAGGTCAACGAATGCGTGCACGCGGCCGATTTGCAACTGCTGAGCCGTATGTACCAACGCATCATGGAGCAATTGGTCGCATGATCACGCCAGAAATGTTGACCGGGTGCTCAACCGAGCATCTGGCACCGCTGAGCGGTAACCACCGGCTGCAGCCCGCCGCGGTGGCTGCGTTCCTCGCCATGCAGCAGGCGGCACTGGAGGCCGGGTTTGATCTGCAGCCCGCCAGCACATTTCGTGATTTTGGCCGGCAACAGGCGATCTGGAATGGAAAATTCTGCGGCGAGCGCCCAGTATTAGATAAAGACAGTCAGCCAATCGACATCGCGCTGCTGTCCACTGGCGAACGTTGCGAAGCGATCCTGCGCTGGTCGGCCTTGCCGGGCGCCAGTCGCCATCACTGGGGCAGTGACCTGGATGTCTACGACCCTTCGCTCTTGCCTGCCGGGCAAAAGCTGCAACTGGAGCCTTGGGAATACGAGCAAGGCGGCTATTTTTATCCACTCAATCAGTGGATGACGGAACATATGGCCGAATTTGGTTTTTACCGTCCGTTCACCGAAGAGGGTGACGGCGTGGCGGTAGAGCCCTGGCATCTGAGTTACCGTCCGCTGGCGCTTGAAGCCGAGCATCTGCTGACGCCAGAGCTGCTGCTTAGGGTCTGGAAAAATAAGGACGTCGCCGGTGCCCAATGGCTTGAAGAGCATTTGCCATCGATATTTTCGCGTTTTATACGCCCTGAAGGGAAGGAGTGAAGATGGAATGGTTAGCAGATTATTGGTGGATTATCCTGCTGATTCTGGTCGGGATGATTATCAGTGGGATCAAAGAGCTACGCCGCGTTGACGTAAAACGCTATCTGGCCGATAAGCCGGAGCTGCCACCGCACCGCGATAACAACGCCGAGTGGGATGCCGACGACGACTGGCCGAAGAAAAAATGATTTCAGGGCGCATTAAGCGCCCTGAAGTTTATTTAAAGGCGACCAAATCGCCGCGCTTGCCAAACATCGCTTCGTCCCAGTAGCGTTGCGGGACGTAGTAATGCAGCCGCTCGAGAGCGTCATTCATCATGCCCTGATTGATGGCATGCCCCACGTCTTCTTCCACGTCCAGCGTGAAATCGACGCCGATAGCCTGCAGCCGCTCCGCCGCCGCCCTGGCATGTTGCACCGCAATCACCCCGTCCTGCTCGCCGTGGATCAAATGCACCACGCTGTCACCGAACGCTTTATCAGGCAAACCGGCAAAGCGCCCGCTGAAAGCCACGATGCGGCCGGCCAGTCTGGGTTCAACTTTCAAGGCTTCCAGCGCCATGATTGAGCCCTGGGAAAAACCGACCAGCGCGGTACCTGCATCATTCACGCCACTTTGTTGCTGCCAGTAACGCACGGTTTCTATAAACTTCGGCATCACTTCAGCAATGCGCCCTGCACGGTTTTCTTCGGTCACGCCCTGCACCGAAAACCACTGACGACCGCCACCGTTACCGAAGGCAAAAGGGCCACCAATGCTGACTACCTGCGCCTGCGGGAAGTCTTTGGCGAAATAACTGCCAATCTCGCCCATCGCCACCGGGGTATCGCCAACACCGTGAAACAGCAGGATCAGCTGCGGAGCCGGGGTTGCCGGGCTCTGTACAACAAAATGCTCATGTTTCATCGGTGACTCCTCGTGTTGATCAAATTCTGCCCGGCGCCTGCTGCCCGGGTTCCTGTCAGCTACTATACGCCGCTGAGAATTCAGGAAAATCGGGTTTTATTGAGCAACACCTTCAATTTATTCCAACGATTGCGACCAGTTGTGCCAGCGCAGGCAATGCTGCGCATCGAGCTGTTCAAGCGCCATTCCCGTCTCTTGTCGCCAGCGACGCAGCAAGGCTTTCTGGCCGCTGAAGCCAAGTAGTTCCACGCAACCTGCCGCCGTCGTTTGCTGTTGCAGATGCAGCCGCAGTGCGGGCAGTGGCATAGGGCTGGCTAACAGTAAACGTTGCAGCGCCCCCAGACTGGCCTCCAACGGCCGGTGAGCGAAGGCAAAACCGGCCAGTTCACGCCAGTCGTCTTCACCCAGCCGGGTGTCGCCGTCGTCACCGATGATTTCCAGTTGCAGATCGATGCGCGGCTGCAACCAGCGCCAATCACGCGCCAGATGCTTATGCGCCGCATGACGCAGCGCCTCACCCTGCTCGCTCAAGGGCAGAATGGCCATGACGCTGTAGCAACCGCTGCTGGCCTCGATCTTGCTGCCGATGCGTGCCAGCTCAAAACCACAGGACTGCCAAAAGCGCCACAGCGGCTCGGTGTAACCAAAGCTGACTGAAAGGTAATCCAACCCTTGTGCCTGCTGACGCTGCTGCTCAATCAGGCGGCGGGCGATGCCCTGCTGACGCATAACGGGTAATACCGCAATGCGGGTAATGCGCCGCGAACGCAGCGTCGGTGCCCACCACTGGCCACCGTGCGCTGCCAGCGATTGGGCCACCAGGTTGCCACGTGGTCGTCGCCTGCCGGCCCAGACTTCATGTGCCAGTTCGACACTCAGGCCGCCTTCTTCTACCAGCCACAGCGCGCCAACGACCTCTTCTTCAACCTGCGCCAGGCCAAAATGCATACGCGGTGCATCCATCAAGCGCCGCAAATCAAGCGGTGAAGTCCGGTAGTGGGCGCTGCTCAACAGGGCGTAAAACCGCATTAATCGTTGGGGATCGGCACACAGCGCCCTTTGTTCCGCCCCAGTGATACTGACGGGCTGATTCATCGCCTGCCACGGCGGCAGTTCGTTGAACAGCAGCGCGTTATCAATGACACGCTCCAGCGCATCACCCGGCGCCCAACGCATGGGCTGCTGCAGCTCCAGCGGCTGAAACTCAGGCAACCCGGCGCAAAACTTGAGCAAGAAACCCCGGCCGGTGCCTTCATAGCCCTGTACCGTGGTCGTCAGCAGAATGCGGGGGAAATGGTTAACCAACTGCTGTAATAACGGGCCGGGGATCGCCGCCGCCTCGTCCACCAACAGCCAATCCACGTCGCTGACATCATGTTCGCGACAATGGGCCAGCAGCGCGTCCGGTGCCCAGAATTGCGCGCGGCCCTGCGCCCATTCATCAGCAACCTCGGTAGCCGCTCGGCTGGGCCCGGTGAGCCAGCAGGTGAGCGGCGTGTTGGCCACCAGCATCCCCGCCAGCGTTGACTTGCCGCGCCCACGGGCGGCGGTCAGCACCCAAACGCCTGGCTCGGCGTCGAGTAATTGCGTCAACAACGCTTGCTGCTCGCAAGTCGGTTGGCCATTGGGTGCTTGCCACTGCGGGCGTACTGGCAAGGGTGCCAACGTTAGCGGTTCATCCTGTCGCCAGAGCGTGACTTCGCTGTCCGCTGCCAAGTGTTGCTGCAGATGGTGAATGAAATTCGGGGTAGTGATCGGCTGGGGGCAATCGCTCCAGCGCAGGCTGTCGCTATCCGGCTGTTGCTGCCAGGACTGCCAGGGTGGCGTTAACAGCAACAACCAACTGCCGGCTCGCAGCGTACCGGCCAGCGCGGCCAGCGCTTCAACATCCAAACCATCGGTCGCGTCATACACTGCATGCCATCGCTCCTGTCCCAGCAATGTCCGTACCGCACCACTGGCCAGCGACTGCATGCCACTGGGCGGGTTTTCCCCCACCCAAGGCCAGTCGCCCGGCAGGGTTGTCGCCAACCAGTGTGCTTGCTGGCGGCACCATTGCGGCTCGCCACTGAGCACCAGCAGGCGTCTGATGCCCTGCTGCTGCATAAGTTGTTGCATTGCATGTAACATCAGTATCCAGACCCAGAGCTAAAAAAGTGCCCAGACCGCTGACACCCCCAACGGAAAGTTGGAATGTCAGTATTCACAAACTAAAAACCCAGGAAAATCAATTTATTGATTTTCGGCTGATAGCCACAAAGTGAGGAAAAACCACGCTTTCCCCACTTTATCAACAACATCATGCCGGAGTCAGGCTCCGGCATGCATGTTAACGGGATGCGAAGGTATTGCAGGTGTTAGGGTCACCGCTGTCGAAGCCCTGCTTAAACCAAGTGTAGCGCTGCTGTGAGGTCCCGTGGGTAAAGCTGTCCGGTACCACGCGCCCCTGACCTTGTTGCTGCAAACGGTCGTCGCCGATCGCCTGCGCAGCGTTTAATGCCGCCTGCAGGTCGCCCTCTTCCAGCATTTGCTGTTTCTCGGCATATTTACCCCAAACGCCGGCAAAGCAGTCTGCCTGCAGTTCCATTTTCACCGACAGACGATTCACTTCTACCTGGCTGGCACCCTGCTGCATTTGACGCACTTTAGGCTCAATGCCCAGCAGGTTTTGCACATGGTGGCCTACCTCGTGCGCCACCACATAGGCCTGGGCGAAGTCACCGCCGGCACCCAGTTTGGTTTTCATATCCTGATAGAACGACAGGTCGATATATACCGTTTTGTCGCCCGGGCAATAAAATGGCCCCATCGCCGCCTGACCGGTGCCGCAGCTGGTACGCGTTACGCCGCGATACATCACCAACTTGGGTGGCTGATAGGTTTTACCCATGCGCTGGAAAACTTCTTTCCAGTTATCTTCGGTAGAAGCCAGCACCACCGAGGTAAATTTGGCCAGTTCATCGTCTTTTGGACTGATGCTGGCGCTCTGTTGCTGAGTTTGCGGGCTCACATCCCCGCCGTTCAACAGCGGTGAAAGATCGACGCCGTAATAGCCGGCCACCAACACTACCACCAGAATAACGATACCGCCTTTGCCGCGAGGCACGCGGAAACCGCCGCCACCGCCACCCAGACCTGAAGACTGCCCGCGACGATCCTCAACATTGTCACTTTCCCGACGCCCTTGCCAACGCATAAGTAAACTCCAGATTAGGTTTTTGTCATGTTACGTAGATCATTATAAATGCTCAGCGGCAAAGGAAATGTAGAATTTTTCTGGAAATGCAGGCAAACGGGAATAGACGGCGGGGAAAGTAAAGATAATAGACGGGGCCGGAGAGACCCCGTATAGCGAGAAAACGCTTAGTCGAGTTTGACGCCGATGCGGCGAGCGACTTCTTCGTAGGCTTCGATCAGGCCACCCAGGCTCTGGCGGAAGCGGTCCTTGTCCATCTTGTCCAGGGTGTTTTTGTCCCACAGGCGGCTACCATCCGGCGAGAATTCATCACCCAGTACCACTTCGCCGTTGAACAAGCCAAACTCCAGCTTGAAGTCGACCAGGATCAGGCCTGCGTCGTCAAATAGCTTGCTCAACACGTCGTTGGCCTGGTAGCTCAGCTCACGCATGCGCGCCAGGTGCTCTTTGCTCACCCAACCAAAGGTTTCGCAATAGGATTCGTTGACCATGGGATCGTGCATTTCATCGTTTTTCAGGAACAGGTCAAACAGCGGTGGGTTCAGTACCAGGCCTTCTTCAATGCCCAGACGCTTCACCAGTGAACCGGCGGCACGGTTGCGGATCACACACTCTACCGGCACCATGTCCAACTTCTTCACCAGCACTTCATTGTCTGACAGCAGGCGTTCCATTTGCGTCGGGATGCCGGCCTCTTCCAGTTTGCTCATGATGAAATGGTTGAACTTGTTGTTCACCATGCCTTTGCGATCAAACTGCTCAATGCGCTGACCATCCAGTGCTGACGTATCGTTGCGGAATTCCAACACCAGCAGATCAGGATTTTCAGTGGTATAGACGGTTTTTGCCTTTCCGCGATACAGCTCAGCTATTTTTTGCATCTCACTTACTCCAAAAAAAATTTTAAAAACGCTTAAACACACAGGCGTGATATACCCAAAATAATTGGAGTTACAGCAAGGCGGCAAGGGCAGGAGTCCCCGGTCACTTACTCAAGTAAGTGACCGGGGTGAGTGCACGCAGCCAACACAGCTGTAGCTTCAAGAATGATGGGTATATTGTGCCAAATCTGCGACGCAAACGATACCGTAACCATTAAAGAAAAAAGGGGCCGTAGCCCCTTTCAGACTGATGACAAACCTCATTCCTGCCCAGAGCGAGTAGAGGCCGATAAACAAAAATCAGGAAAATCAATTTATTGATTTTCGGCTGCTCACCACAAAGCAGGAAAAACCACGCTTTTTCCTGCTTTGTCAGCAACCTAAAAGGGGCCGTAGCCCCTTTTCGATTATTTAACGCTGGTTTTACTGAATGCTGACTGGAATGCCGCAACCAGGCCGTCGTTTTGCGACTGGGTCAATGGCTTCCCTTTAGGATCGATAAATTGCAGGCTGGTACGGTTGTTCAAATCACCTACCTGCAGTTTGTAATCGCCTTCTTTCAGTTCAGGATCCTTGACGCCCAACGCATCCCAGTCACTGCTGTTCAGGGATTTGTAGGTCACGGCGACGGTGCCCTGCGGACGGCTGCGGTCACCCACTTTCATCCCCAGTTTTTCCAATGTCGCTGGCAGGCGATCCCACACCACGGTATACGGACCACGCACGACCAACATTGGCAGGCCGGTATCATCCGCGCCGCTCTGCACGTCAAGCGCACCGAAACGGTTGGCTGACTGGTTGCTCGCCAGGTTGTCCTGCTTGTCCAGGCCTTCGACGATGGTGTTCATCATCATACCGTTGTAGCGCTGCACTTCGGATGGGTCGGTCACCGGATCGGTTTTGCCCTGCTGCTGCAGGCCGACGGTTTTCACCACCAGCGCCTGCTGGTAACCCTGCTGCTGTACGCTGATCTGGTAGCGGCCTTCGTACTGGTTGTCTTCATCCAGACGGGTCCACTTCACCCAGTCGGTGGTCAGCGTTTGACCGGCGTCCTGACGTGAGGCTATCGCTATGTTCTTCGCTTGCATCATGCTGACCACGCGTGACCACAGGTTCTGGTTCTGCGGGCTGTTTTCCAACAGTAACGTACCGCTGTCGCCTGCATATTGCGCGCGTGAGCCGCTCAGCAATGCCAGTGGCTGTACCGGCGGACGAATATCCAGTTGCTTGCCGACGCCGCCTTTCAGCGTGGTGGCCGGAACATCATAATTACCGCTTTGCACCGGCAGGATCATACCTGCGGGTGCGTTCAGTGGCTTGAGCACCGACGCATCGAGGTAAGACTCATCGCCGCTAACCTGGCGTTTGTAGCGTTGGTCGGTGGTACAACCGACCAGCATCATAACCAGCGAAATACCTACGACTTTTGCTACCGTCGACTTTTGCAATGAATAAACCATCAAATTTCCCTTAGAGTTACAGCAAACCGGCGCTTTTCAACGCGCGTTCAACGATCGGACGGGCAGCGTCGGTCAACGGCGTCATAGGCAGACGCATCGTATCGGTTGCTATCAATCCCAATGCCTTACAGGCCCATTTCACCGGAATTGGGTTTGCTTCTACAAACAAGTCCTGATGCAACGGCATCAAGCGTTGATTTAAACGGCGTGCCTCAGCAAAGTTGCCCTGTGCTGCCAGCGCGCAAAGTTGCGCCATTTCACGTGCAGCCACATTGGCCGTCACGGAAATCACACCCTTGCCACCCAGTTGCATGAAATCCAGACCGCTGGCGTCATCGCCGCTCAGCAAAATGAAATCTTCATCATCAACCAGCACTTGGATCTGACTTACACGACTTAAGTTCCCTGTTGCCTCTTTAACAGCAACAATATTCTTGATTTTTGCCAAGCGCGCAATCGTCGGCGGCAGCATGTCACACCCGGTGCGAGAAGGCACGTTATAGAGGATTTGTGGCAGCGCGGTGCTTTCGGCAATGGCCTTGAAGTGCTGATACAGCCCTTCCTGAGTCGGTTTATTGTAGTAAGGCGTGACCGTCAGGCAACCCACTACGCCGCTATTTTCGAAGCGCTGGGTCAGCGAAATGGCTTCAGCGGTGGCGTTGGCGCCAGTACCGGCAATTACCGGAATACGGCCTGCGGCCAGTTCCAGCGTCTGCAATACCACGTCAACGTGCTCGTCATGGGCAAGCGTTGCAGACTCGCCGGTAGTCCCTACGGAAACGATGGCCGCAGTTCCACTGGCTACATGATAATCAATCAATTTTTTTAGGCTCGCGCGATCGACAGCACCTGTGTCGTCCATCGGCGTAACCAGTGCAACTATACTTCCCGTAAACATTGACCGTCCCCTCCGCAAACAAGTCACTCATGGTACTTTTGCTGCCTATCCAAAAGCAAGCAAACAACGGCGTTGTAAGCGCTTGGCAGGCGGTTTTTTTTATGTTTACCATGGTAACCCCATTGTGCACGACAGGAAGCTCCATTTTGCCTAAGCCAGATGAACACTATCTCGTGATTACCGCGCTCGGTACCGACCGCCCAGGGATCGTCAATGCCATCACCCGCCACGTCAGCAGTTGCGGATGCAATATCGAAGATAGCCGTCTGGCCATGCTGGGTGAGGAGTTCACGTTCATCATGCTGCTTTCCGGTAGCTGGAACGCCATTACCCTGATTGAATCTACCCTGCCGCAAAAAGGGGCGGAGCTGGAACTGCTGATTGTGATGAAGCGCACCAACTCGCACGAGAGGCCGCCGATGCCGGCTACGGTGTGGGTGCAGGTGGAGGTGAAAGATTCCCCGCATATCATTGAGCGTTTTACCGATCTGTTCCACTCCAGCCAGATGAACATTGCCGAGCTGGTGTCGCGCACCCAACCGGCTGAAAGCGACCTGCCCCCCCAGCTTCATATCCAGATCACCGCACACAGCCCTGGCAACGCCGATGCATCAAATATTGAGCAAGCCTTTCATCGCCTATGTACAGAATTGAAAGCACAAGGCAGTATTAGCGTTGTGAACTATCCACAGCATGATGAGAAAGATGGAGAGTAGTGATGACCCCATTGAAAGCCGGTGACACAGCGCCAAACTTTAGTTTACCTGACCAGGACGGTGAGGAAATTAATCTGGCCGACTTCCAGGGACAACGAGTACTGGTTTATTTTTATCCCAAGGCGATGACGCCGGGCTGTACCGTACAGGCCTGCGGTTTGCGGGATAACATGGATGAACTGAAAAAAGCAGGTGTCGAAGTTCTGGGCATCAGCACGGATAAACCAGAGAAGCTGTCGCGTTTTGCCGAGAAAGAGTTGTTAAACTTCACGTTGTTATCTGATGAGGATCATCAGGTAGCACAGCAGTTCGGTGTTTGGGGTGAGAAAACCTTTATGGGCAAAACCTATGATGGTATTCACCGCATCAGCTTCCTGCTCGACGGCAAAGGCAAGGTTGAAAAAGTGTTTGATGATTTCAAGACCACCAATCATCACGACATCGTTCTGAGCTATCTTCAGCAATAATTGAACCGAAGCGCAGCGACCTGCTGCGCTTCGGTTTTCCCGCTTATTCCACTTCCGTTTCCACCCGCAGTTCGTCCGGCCAGGCGTGAATGACAGCCTTCACCAGGGTCGCCAGCGGGATAGCAAAGAACACGCCCCAGAAACCCCACAATCCGCCGAAAATGATCACCGACAAAATAATCACCAGCGGATGCAGATTAACCGCCTCCGAGAACAGAATCGGCACCAGCAGATTGCCATCCAGCCCCTGCACCACCAGATAGGCGACGATCAGCGTCCAGAAGTCGGCACCGATACCCCATTGAAACATCGCCACTACCACCACCGGAATGGTCACCAGCACCGCACCGATATAGGGGATCAGCACCGAGACACCGACCAGCACCGCCAGCAGCAGCGAATAGCGCATATCCAGCACAACGAACACCAGATAGGTCGCTATGCCGACGATCACCATCTCCAGTACCTTGCCGCGAATATAGTTGGTGATCTGCTGATTCATCTCGATCCACACCTGCCCGGCCAGCCCGCGATTACGCGGCAACACACGGCGCACCGCGTTGAGCATTTGCTCTTTGTCCTTTAGCAGGAAGAACATCATCATCGGCACCAGGATCAGATAAATCGCCAGCGTCAGCAGCCCGACCAGGGAAGCCAGGGAGAATTTCACTACCGACTCGCCCATCCCCGACAGGCGTCCACGCAGGTTTTCCGCCATCATATCGATGATGCCAGCATCCACCAGCGCCGGATAACGCTTCGGCAGCGTCGCGGCAAAGTTATAAAACTGATTAAGCATACCCGGCAGATCGGTCATCAGGTTGATGCCCTGCTGCCACGCGGTGGGTGCCACCACAAATACCAACAGCATCGCGATGCCGGCAAACATGATCATCACCATGCTCGCCGCCCAGCTACGCGAACAACCGATACGCTGCAGGCGTGCGGTCGGCCACTCCAGCAGGTACGCCAGCACTATCGCCACCAACAGCGGGGTCAGAATGCCATGCAGAAAATAGAGGATGAGGAAGCCGGCAACCAGGATCACCAACAGCGCGATGGCTTGCGGATCGGTAAAACGACGACGGTACCACTGTAATAACATCTCCAGCATCAGAGAGTGCTCCTAGAGGTTTGACTGGCAGGCATTGCGGTTCCTGTGGTGGGATATTTTTAACTTATTGCTCCCCGGTACGAACCGGGGTTCAAGCGTATCGTTGTACCATGCTGGCCATTTGCCATCCAGCTATCACTGTCGAATCGTTCTAAATATTCGCCCTCATTTAAGCACCTGTTCAGCTAACAAGACAACGGCGATGAGGGTCATCGCGACACCGGAGATGCGGCTGACCACCCGTGCCGCCTGTGGGCGCGTCTGCAATACTGACTGCGAGCCATAACCCACCAGCAGATAAACCAGTCCACAACTGACCAGATGCAGCAGGCCAAGGGCCAGGATCTGCGTCGGAATCGACCACAGGGCATGCGGATCGGTGAATTGCGGCAACAGAGCCAGAAATAACAGAAAGACCTTTGGATTCATGCCACTGATGCAAACCCCTTTGCCCGCCCAGCGCATCCATGAATCTGAACTCTGTTTCTCCGCAGCATTGGGAACCGGAGGATTTAACAGCAGATTGATACCGATCCACAGCAGGTAGGATGCCCCCACGACGGTGAGTACCGTCAGGATCAGCGGGTTACCGGTAACCAACACGCCGACACCGGCCGCCACTACCGCAATGGCCAGCAGATGCCCGAACAATAATCCGGCGACTGCCGGCACTACCACCCTGCCGCGTATGCCCGCCGATATCACGTATGCCCAATCCATGCCCGGCGTGATGACAAACAGAATCGAAACTGCCCAGAAGGCGGCAAAAATGGCCGGCGTCATGACAGATTGCTCCACTGACGAGGTTGCTCTGCTGCACGTATTTTCACCTGACTTTCCTCATCATAGGGGCCTGCAAACCGCGTTAAGTGCGATCGGCCCCGGCCACTTAATTATTGGAAAGAATATCTTTAGGGCGTTAAAATGTGCTGCCAATTACTTGCCTGAAAACTACAAATTCGGGGAAATTTTTCTAAATGGATAAGATAGACCGCAAAATTCTTGCTGAACTACAAGCGGATGGGCGACTTTCTGTCACCGAGCTGGCCGAACGTGTCGGTCTTAGCGTTTCGCCCTGCCACCGCCGGGTGAAGGCTCTGGAAGAATCAGGGGTGATCAGGGGCTATCGCGCCCAGCTTGAACCCACCAGCCTGGGGTTTAACTTTTCCGCATTGGTTTTCGTCACCATGAGAGAAGGCGATCGCCACGCCGTAGCCACCTTTGAGGATGCAATGATCGATATTCCTCAGGTGGTGCAGGCGCAAAGGCTGTTCGGTGACCCCGATTACCTGCTGCATGTGATCTCCCGCGATCTGCCCGCTTTCCAGCAGCTGTATGACGAGAAGCTCTCCGCCCTGCCTGGCGTTCAGCGCCTCAGTTCCACGCTGGTAATGAAAACCGTGGTGCCTGAGCGCTCCTTTTTACCTCTGGGGACATAACAACGGGAGCGTTTCCGCTCCCGTTGGATACTTAAGGCTTAAGGGACAATCACAAAATCTGGATTGGCGACGGCAAACAGCGCCTCGCGATCCGCTGCCGGTGGGTAGATCCACTGGGTGTTGATTTCCTGTTTGATCTTTTTGCCCTCTGCGCGCGTGAATAGCACCTGGCGATCCCAACCTTCGGTGTAGAGCGCTCCCCAGGCCCCGAGATCGAGGCAAGTCACGTACTTGGGTTGACTGTAAGGGTGCAGCGGCAGCCCCACCAGTTCCGCTGCGGCATTGTGCCCGGCGACGCGCCCCAGGCTCATCGCATGCTGGCAGGTCATCAGGTTATGGTTACCCAACGCGTCGCTCGCTGCCTTGACCGTATCGCCGGTAACGAAAACGCCATTCGCCGCCGGAGCATGCAAGAAGGCGTCGCCGACAATGCGTCCGGAGCCGTCACGCTCGCCCGGAATTTGCTCGACCAATGGATTTGCCCGTACACCGGCAGCCAATATCACCGTGTTGGCGGCAATACGCTCACCATTCGACAAAGTAACGCTGTCGGCATCGATCGCCGTAACGCGCATCCCGGCCCTTGATTCAACACCACATTCTTCCAACGCCTGGCGGATCACGATGCCAGGTTCGGCCCCCATACCCGCCCCTACTTCTGCTGCAGTATCGACAATCACCACGCGGATGTCCGCTTCACTGCCCAGAATCGCACGCAGGCGCATTGGCATTTCGGACGCGCTTTCCAACCCGGTGAGCCCGCCGCCTACCACTACCACGGTATTACGCGCCGGCGTTTCCGGTTGTGCTGCCAATGCCTTCAAATGAACATCCAGTCGCTGCGCGCTTTGCAGCGTATCCACATTGAACCCGTGTTCGGCGAAGCCGGCAACCGGAGGAACAGAAAGCTGGCTGCCGGTCGCCAACACCAGCCGGTCATAATCCAACCGGAGCTTCTGCCCCGTAGCGCTGGCAACCACTAGCGTCTGGTTTTCACTGTTTATCTGCTCAACCAAACCGGCCAAATGGTGAACACCAATAGCGGCAAGCTGCGCCGAAATATCCGGGCTCATGTTCTCCAGCACCGCTTCATACAACCTTGGGCGAATGGTGACATTCGGTGTCGGCGAAACCATCGTCACTTCAATCTCCCCCTCCTTACCAGCCAGTGCTATCGCTCGCATGGCGGAAACTGCAGCCCAAAAACCAGCAAAACCAGAACCGGCGATCACTATTTTTTGTGTCATGGAATAACTCCTTCCTACAGGTTTAATCAGATGCCCGTACTATTTTCCGGGCGAGTGGCGCCGTTCCGCCACCTGTCAAAAGGGTGCAGAAGGGCTACCGCCTATGGCACACAGGCGGGAAAAAAGAATCAGAGAAACTGCTGAGAAATTATTTAGGCTTGGTGCGGGCCGCTTTGCCGCTGCGGGTGGTACGTTCGCTCATGCGTTCATCCATCCACAGGTTGACCTCACCAAAGAATCCCTCTGGCGCCTTGCGCCCGAAACGCGTGGCGACCGCCCCCAGAGTTTGTACCGCCAGTGCATCACGCATGGCCTTTTCGGCCTGCAGCATCACGGCATGGATCGCACACTTGCCGGACACCGCCCAGTCTGGCGGGCTGTCGTCAAAAACCGCGCAACGGCCGCGTACCTCCTGGCAATCGAACAATGGCTTGTGCCCTTCAATGGCATCAATGACCTCCAGGAAAGTGATCTCATCCGCCGGGCGGGCCAGCCGATAGCCACCGCGCACGCCTTCGCTCGCAGTGACGATCCCCGCTTTCTCCAGCTTGGGGAAAATTTTGGCCAGGAAACTCGGTGAGATCCCCTGCAGTTCGGCAAGTTCACGGCTGCTGAGCGCGCGCTGATTATCGCCGACTAACCAAAGCAGACAGTGGATGCCATATTCAACGCTGGTAGTGATGTAAGCCATATTGGGTTTGAGGTGCACCTATGAATTCAATAACACAGACTATATTAGTCCACGTTTACTCTGTCAATTAAAACGCAGACAAACTTTATCTTTGTTTTATCTTGACGACCCGAATGGCAATATTGAGAAATGAAAAATAAAGCATTTCTGGTCGAATATTACCGAACAGAAGTTTCATTGTCGCATCCAGCTGACTATGATGTTAGCTGCCAACCGGCCGCCGCAACGCATGCATTTTTGTGAGCCAACACACTTTCGCACTGATTGCTTTGGCGAGTCCGGCAGGGAACAAGAACTCTTAGGTGATGCTGACGTCTTAGAAATGACTCTTTAAGGGGAAACGCCTGACTATGACCACCCGGTTGACCAAAACAGCGATTGCAGTACTGTTACTTGGCACGCTCAACGCCACGGCGCCGGTACTGGCGGAAAGCCAGGATCAACTGCCGGATATGGGCACCTCTGCGGGCGGTACCCTAAGCATTGGCCAGGAAATGGCGATGGGGGATTTCTACGTGCGTCAGCTTCGCGCCAGCGCACCGCTGATCAATGACCCGTTGCTGACTCAATATATTAACCAGTTGGGTAATCGGCTGGTGGCAAGCGCTTATTCGGTGCGTACGCCATTCCATTTCTCTCTGGTACGTAACGACGAAATCAACGCCTTCGCCTTCTTCGGCGGCAACGTAGTGCTGCATTCCGCCCTGTTCCGCGAAACCGACAACGAAAGCCAGCTGGCTTCGGTGCTGGCGCATGAAATCTCACACGTGACCCAACGCCACCTGGCGCGGGCAATGGAAGACCAGCAACGCAACGCGCCGCTGACCTGGGTCGGCGCCCTCGGTTCAATCCTGTTGGCGATGGCGAACCCTACCATGGGCATGGCGGCGCTCAGCGGTACCCTGGCAGGTACCCAACAGGGCATGATCAGTTTTACCCAGTCAAACGAGCAGGAAGCCGACCGCATCGGCATTCAGGTATTGCAACGTGCCGGATTTGATCCAGAGGCGATGCCTGACTTCTTGCAAAAACTGTCTGACCAGTCGCGCTACGCATCAAAACCACCGGAAATGCTGCTGACCCACCCATTGCCTGACAGCCGCCTGTCTGACGCACGCAACCGCGCCAACCAGATGCCCAAGCATCTGGTGCAGTCCACCCAGGATTACCTGATGGCCAAAGTGCGTTCTCTGGGGATGTACAGCTCCGAAGGTTACGGCCTGCGCGAAGAACTGCTCGATACCTACAGCAAAGGCAATATCCGTGAACAGGCTGCCGCCAAGTATGGCCGCGCCATTTTGTTCTATGAGGCGAAAAAATATGACGACGCCCGTAACATCATTCAGCCGCTGCTGACGCAAGATCCAAAAAACGTCTGGCTGCTCGACCTGATGACCGACATCGACCTCGGCCAGAAACGTGCGCCGCAGGCCATCGCCCGTCTGCAGGCCGCAAATGCGGCCCAAAGCAACAATCCGGTGCTGCAGCTCAACCTGGCTAACGCCTATGTTGAAGGCAACCAGCCGGCTCAGGCAGCGAAAATTCTTAACCGTTATACCTTCGCCCACCCTGATGATCCCAATGCCTGGGATCTACTGGCCCAGGCCAGCGCCGCGCAGGGGTTGCGCGATGAAGAACTTTCCGCCCGCGCTGAAAGCCTGGCGCTAACCGGCCGTCTCGATCAGGCCATAGGTCTGCTCAGCAATGCCAGCTCATTGCAAAAACTCGGCAGTCTGAAACAGGCGCGTTATGATGCGCGCATCGACCAGTTGCGCCAATTGCAGGAGCGTTTCCGCCAGTACCAGCGTAGCTGATTTTGAAAAGGATGAGTTAATTGAAAAACGTCACTATTTACCACAACCCGCGCTGCTCCAAGAGCCGCGAAACCCTGACACTGCTGGAACAGCATGGCGTAACCCCTGAAGTGGTGCTGTACCTGGAGACACCACCGTCGGTGGAGCAGTTGAAAAAACTGCTGAAGGAGCTGGGGTTCACCTCAGCGCGCGAGCTGATGCGCAAAAAAGAAGATCTGTACAAGGAATTGAAGCTGGCGGATGAAGGCCTGAGCGAGGCCCAGTTGTTAGCGGCGATGGTGGCGAATCCGAAGCTGATCGAACGCCCCATTGTGGTCAACGGCAACAAGGCACGTATCGGCCGGCCGCCAGAGCAGGTGCTGGAAATTCTGTAAACGTGATAGTGGGCACTAATTATGGTGCCCCAAATGATAGAAATGAACCGGTTACAGCCCCAAGATCTCTTTCACAAACGGGATAGTCAGCTTGCGCTGTGCGGTGATCGAAGCGTGATCGAGTTGGTCTAATGTCATAAACAGCGTGCGCATTTCGCGATCCAACCGCTTCAGCAGGAAACGCCCCACGTCCTCCGGCAATTCAAAACCACGCAGCTTGCCGCGTAGTTGCAAAGCCAGCAGTTTCTCTTCATCCGACAGCGGCTGTAATTTGTAGATCTGCCCCCAGTCCAGGCGTGAAGCCAAATCAGGCAGATGGAGATTCAATTGGCGTGGCGGACGATCGCCGGTAATAAACAGGCGCGTACGGCCGGTTTCCAGAATGCGGTTGTAGAGATTGAATATGGCCATTTCCCATTCTTCATCACCGGCAATGCATTCGATATTATCGATACACACCAAGGCCAGCTGCTCCATGCCGTCCAGGACTTCAGGAACGAAATAGGCTCGCTTATCCAGTGGCACATAGCCTACGGCCTCGCCACGCAGCGAAAGCTCCGCGCAGGACGCATGCAACAGGTGGCTGCGCCCACCGCCCTCACGTGACCAGAAATAAATATAGCTGCCATGTTCCTGACGAACGGCAGACTGGATCGCGCTCAATAGGGATGGGTTCTCCCCCGGATAAAAACTGGCAAAAGTTTCATCATCGGGAAGATAAAGTGGCAGTGAAAGCTGTGCCGGCGTATTCAGAAAAGCACCTCAACCAAAACTGGCAGGAAAACGCGGTCAGTCTACCACAGAAAATGGGTGCTGTTGAACCGGCTGGATTTTATGCCGCAATAGTGAACAACGGCGCCTGAGAAAACCAAATTCCGCCCGGACAGAGTGGGTGAAATTTGTATTTTATCCAAGACTTATCCTAGTATAGAAAGGCGAAATGCAGTTACCATAAACAAGGTTTCTACAAGGATATTGACGATGAAAGTACGGAATAAAGTGCTTTTGGCCTCACTCATTGGGCTAGTGCTTGCCGGTTGTGATGACTCATCCAAAGTCGACGCCAATCTTGAAAAAGCCAAAGACAGTGCAGAGCAAATGAAAGACGCCGCCCAGAAAAAAGCGGACGATCTGACCGATAAAGCCGCAGCCGTGGCCAAGGACATCAAGAAAGAGGCTACCACTCAGGCGGACCAGCTTAAAGACAAGGCCTCGGCGATTAAAGACGATGCCAGCAAGCAGGCCGATGCTATCACCAATGATGCCAAAGCCAAGGCCGATGCCATCAAAGAAGATGCCAGCAAACAAAGCCAGCAGTTGGTCGATCAGGCTAAAACCATTAAGAACGACGCCATTAATGGTGCCAACGACCTGACAGAACAAGCCCAAGCGAAAACCGAAGCGATTAAAAACAGCGCAGAGAATAAAGCGGAAGAATTAAAAAGTGATGTCGATGCAGCAGGGACCAACAATACCCCGCCGGCAAAGCAATAGTAATCAGTAAATAGCCAACAAAGGAGCGGTAAATGGGGATTATTTCCTGGATTATCTTCGGCCTGATCGCCGGCATTTTAGCCAAGTGGATTATGCCGGGCAAAGACGGCGGTGGTTTTATTCTGACCATCGTATTAGGGATCGTCGGCGCTGTGGTGGGGGGCTATATCAGCACCTTCTTCGGCTACGGCAAGGTTGACGGTTTCAACTTCGGTAGCTTCGTGGTCGCCGTAATTGGCGCCATCGTGGTGCTGTTTGTTTACCGCAAAATCCGCAGCTAATTTCTTGCGTATTAACAAAACGGGCAGTCCATGGACTGCCCGTCAGACTGATGACAAACCGCATTCCTGCCCAGAGCGAGTAGAGGCCGATAAATAAAAATCAGGAAAATCAATTTATTGATTTTCGGCTGATCACCACAAAGCAGGAAAAACCACGCTTTTTCCTGCTTTGTCAGTAACCTAACGGGCAGTCCATGGACTGCCCGTTTTTCATTCATTATTTCTGTTCGGCGGGTTCATCCGGCTCTTCTATCACGACCTCTTCCTTGCGGTACAGGCCGATCACCTTAAACAGCAGGCTAAGACCGATACCAACAATGGTCGCCAGCGCCATGCCTTTCAGCTCGGCGGCCCCGATATGAACTTTGGCCCCGCTGACACCGATAATCAGGATCACCGAAGTCAGGATCAGGTTCTGTGCCTTGTTGTAATCCACCTTGGATTCAATCAACACGCGAATACCGGACGCACCAATCACCCCGTACAACAGCAGGGATACACCGCCCATAACCGGCACCGGCACCGCCTGAATGGCCGCCGCCAACTTGCCAACGCAGGAAAGCAGGATCGCCAGAACCGCCGCACCACCGATCACCCAGGTGCTGTAAACCTTGGTGATGGCCATCACGCCGATATTCTCACCGTAGGTGGTGTTGGGCGTTGATCCGAAGAAGCCGGAGATCACCGTCGAGATGCCGTTGGCAAACATGGAACGGTGCAAACCAGGGTCACGCAGCAGGTCTTTTTTCACGATATTGGCCGTCACCACCAGATGACCGACATGCTCGGCGATCACTACCAGCGCCGCGGGCAGGATGGTAAAGATGGCAAACCATTCAAAACGTGGCGTGTAGAAAGTCGGCAGAGCAAACCAGTGCGCTTCACGGATCGGAGTTAAATCCACCACGCCCATAAAGAACGACAGCGCATAGCCCACCAGCACGCCAATCAGGATCGGGATAATCGCCAGAAAACCGCGGAACAGCACGGAGCCCAGGATGGTCACGCCCAGCGTCACCAGCGAAATGGTTATGGTCGTGGTATCCGCGCTAACGCCGTCGGCTGGCAGCAGGCCCGCCATATTGGCCGCCACACCCGCCAGTTCCAGACCTATCACCGCGACAATCGCCCCCATCGCCGCCGGTGGGAATATCACGTCCAGCCAGCCGGTACCGGCTTTTTTGACCAGCAGCCCCACCAGGCAGAACAGCACCCCGCACATGATGAAACCACCCAACGCCACTTCATAACCCAATGGCAGCAACAACAATACCGGGGAGATAAAGGCAAAGCTGGAACCGAGATAGGCCGGTATCTTGCCCTTGCAGATAAACAAATACAGCAGCGTGCCGATGCCGTTAAACAGCAACACCGTCGCCGGATTGATCTTGAACAGGATTGGCACCAGCACGGTAGCGCCAAACATGGCGAACAGATGCTGGAAGCTGAGCGGAATGGTCTGCAGTAGCGGCGGGCGTTCACTGACGCCGATGACGCGACGTGTCATGGGATTATCCTCTAATTTTTACCCGATGGATTTCAAATTGCAGCCAGGCGGCAAACTAACAACGCCGTATCCTGGAAGACAAAGAGCATAAAAAAGCCGACTCATAAGTCGGCTAAATTTCTTACTTGGTACCAAATATCTTGTCGCCGGCATCACCCAAGCCTGGCACGATGTACCCTTTCTCGTTCAGACATTGGTCGATGGAGGCGGTGTACAGTTCGACGTCCGGATGCGCTTTCTCCAGCGCAGCGATACCTTCCGGTGCTGCGACCAGTACCAGCACCTTGATGCTGTTGCAGCCGGCTTTCTTCAGCAGATCGATAGTGGCGATCATCGAGCCACCGGTCGCCAGCATCGGGTCAACCACCAGCGCCAAACGCTCTTCGATGTTGGAAACCAGCTTTTGGAAATACGGCACCGGCTCCAGGGTTTCTTCGTCACGGTAAACGCCAACCACGCTGATACGCGCGCTCGGGACGTGCTCCAGCACCCCTTCCATCATGCCCAGACCTGCACGCAGGATCGGCACAACGGTAATTTTTTTCCCTTTAATCTGGTCTATTTCAACCGGCCCACACCAACCTTCGATGGTGACTTTTTCCGTCTCCAGATCGGCGGTCGCTTCATAGGTCAGCAAACTACCCACTTCAGAGGCCAGCTCACGGAAGCGTTTGGTGCTGATGTCATTTTCACGCATCAGGCCAAGCTTGTGTTTCACCAGCGGGTGTTTCACCTCAACGATCTTCATCATTTTTCTCCTATTAAGGTGGTTAACGGCCAAAAAAATCGCCGGATTATACCTCCTTTTGCCGACTGCGCCACCCACAATAGCCCTATCGGGATCAACAAAAGATTGAATAACAGTATAGATGACGAAAAAGCGGAGCTGGTTCACAAGCCACTCGCAAACGTTTGCCTGCGCTGTTAGAATTGCCGCGCCTTAGTCCGGAATCAATGCCGGATGCACAGTTTTCAAACCGCAAACCGTCGTGGGGATCGCGCAGTGACCGACAAAACCTCTCTCAGCTATAAAGACGCAGGTGTCGATATCGATGCTGGCAATGCATTGGTAGACCGCATCAAAGGTGTAGTTAAACAGACCCGCCGCCCGGAAGTGATGGGTGGTCTGGGCGGTTTTGGCGCCCTGTGTGCGTTGCCGCAGAAATACCGCGAGCCGATCCTGGTTTCCGGTACCGACGGCGTAGGCACCAAGCTGCGTCTGGCGATGGACCTGAAACGCCACGACACCATCGGCATCGATCTGGTTGCAATGTGTGTGAACGACCTGGTGGTACAGGGCGCTGAGCCGCTGTTCTTCCTGGATTACTTTGCCACCGGCAAACTGGACGTGGACACTGCGGCCAGCGTCATCACCGGCATCGCCGAAGGCTGCAAGCAGTCCGGTTGTGCGTTGGTGGGTGGTGAAACCGCCGAAATGCCGGGTATGTACCACGGCGAAGATTACGATGTGGCCGGCTTTTGCGTCGGCGTGGTCGAGAAATCCGAAATCATCGACGGCAGCAAGGTGCAGTCCGGTGACGCATTGATCGCGCTGGGCGCTTCCGGCCCGCACTCCAACGGCTACTCGCTGGTGCGCAAAATCCTGGAAGTCAGCAACACCGATCCAACCACCACCTTACTTTCAGGCAAACCGCTGGCTGACCACCTGCTGGAGCCGACCAAGATTTACGTGAAATCGATACTGGAACTGATCGAGAAAATCGACGTGCACGCTATCGCTCACCTGACCGGCGGCGGCTTCTGGGAAAACATCCCACGCGTACTGCCGGAAGGCATGCAGGCGGTGATCGACGAATCCAGCTGGCAGTGGCCGGCCGTCTTCAACTGGCTGCAGCAGGCCGGTAACGTCAGCCGCCACGAAATGTACCGCACCTTTAACTGTGGTGTGGGCATGGTGATCGCACTGCCGGAAGAATCCGTTGAGCAAGCCATCGCATTGTTGACCGCAGCCGGTGAAAAAGCGTGGAAAATCGGTAAACTGACCGCTTCTTCCGACGAACAACAAGTGGTCATCAACTGATGAAAAAGATCGTGGTGTTGGTCTCCGGCCAGGGGAGCAATCTCCAGGCACTGATTGACGCCTGCCAGCAGGGCCGGATTGCCGCCGAGATTGTGGCGGTGTTCAGCAACAAGGCTCAGGCTTACGGCCTGCAACGCGCAGAAGCGGCAGGCATTGCCGCCCATGCGCTGGATGCCAAGGCCTTTGCCGACCGCGCGGCGTTTGACGTCGCACTGGCAGAAGCCATTGACCAGTATCAACCGGATTTGGTGGTGCTGGCCGGCTATATGCGCATTCTCAGCCCGCAATTCGTGCAACACTTTGCCGGACGTATGCTGAACATCCACCCTTCCCTACTGCCGAAATACCCTGGGTTGCACACCCACCGGCAAGCCATCGACAACGGTGACAGCGAACACGGCACCTCGGTGCACTTCGTGACCGAACAGCTCGACGGCGGCCCGGTGATTTTGCAAGCCAAGGTACCGATCTTCCCCGGCGACGAGGAAGGCGAGGTGGTTGAGCGAGTGCAAACACAGGAACACCTGATTTACCCGCTGGTGGTGAACTGGTTCGTCGAAGGTCGGCTGGCGATGCGTGATGACGGGGCCTGGCTCGATGGCAAGCGCCTGCCCGAACAGGGGCACGCCGCCGACTGATGGCGCAACCTGAACCCCCCCGCTAAACGGCGCCTCTCACGGCGCCGTTTTTTTTCGCCGCAATGCCGGCCCTGAAGTTATACTTTGCGCAATTTCACGACATAGAGGAATAAACATGTCCAGCACTACCAGCGTCAGGCTACGTCCATTGGAACGGGATGATCTGGCGTTCGTCCACCAGATGGACAACAACGCCAGCGTGATGCGCTATTGGTTTGAAGAACCTTACGAAGCCTTTGTCGAGCTTTCCGATCTCTACGACAAACACATTCACGATCAGAGCGAACGGCGTTTTATCATCGCCCACGAAGGTGCCAAGGTCGGGCTGGTGGAACTGGTGGAGATCGACCACATCCACCGCCGCGCAGAATTCCAGATCATCATCGATCCGGCCCATCAGGGCAAAGGCTACGCCAGCACCGCCGCCAAGCTGGCGATGGATTACGGCTTCTCGGTGCTGAACCTGTACAAGCTGTATCTGATCGTCGACAAAGATAACCCGAAGGCGATCCACATCTACAGCAAGCTGGGCTTCGAAGTCGAAGGCGAACTGATTGACGAATTCTTCGTCAACGGCGAATACCGCACCGTGCTGCGCATGTGCATCTTCCAGCCGCAGTATCTGGCGAAGTTTAAAACCCCGGCCAGCGATAAACCTTTGGTTAAGTGAGCAAAAATCCACCTCTTGAAGAGGTGGCTTTAAATGGGGCTCCCTAGAAGGGAGCATTGTCCGTTTTAATCCTGTAACAACTCCATTTGCTGTTCGTATTCTTGGTCCTTCTTATCCTGATACCTCACATAACGCCTGATAATTTCTTCGTTCACTCCAACAGTATCTGCAAAGTAACCCCTTGCCCAAAAGTGATTCCCCCACAGCTTCTTTCGTATATGCGGGAATTTATTGTAAAGACGGATAGCGCTGCGTCCTTTCAGGACGCCCATTAACGTGGAGAGCGAGAGTTTAGGTGGCATCATCACAACCAGATGGACGTGATCTGACTGCACATTCAATTCCAATATCTCGCAATCTTTCATATTGCACGGTATGTAAATTGAACGGTAAAGCTCTTTCCCTACTGCCCCTGTTAAGATTTTATAACGATGCTTTGGCGTCCAAACCAAGTGATATTTGCAACGCCAGAACACATGTGCTGAACTTCTATAACTGTTCATGTCAGTGATTTCCTTCTTACTTGTGGTGAGTAAGCTGGAATTTTCTGGCATGGGCTTCCTTCAGGCTAGAGCCTCACAGGGACAATCACCACCTCCCCAGGAGGTGGTTTAGGGCTGACAATAAAAGGAATACGCCCCTTATTCATTTGCGCAGGATAGTTCAACCGTAACGCCCGGTAATATAATCCTCGGTGCGGCGCTGGCGCGGTGAAGTAAAGATGTCGTCGGTGTCGTTGTATTCCACCAATCGGCCCTGGTGAATAAACGCCGTGTAATCCGAGACGCGTGCCGCCTGCTGCATGTTGTGCGTCACCAACACCACGCTGTAATGCTGCTTCAGCGCGGAAATCAGCTCTTCAATGGTTAGCGTGGAGATCGGATCCAGTGCCGAGGTCGGTTCATCGAGCAGCAGCACTTCCGGTTCAATGGCGATCGCCCGCGCAATCACCAATCTCTGTTGCTGGCCGCTGGAAAGGCGAAACGCGTTCTCGCGCAGCCGGTCTTTTACCTCGTGCCACAACGCCGCAGCACGCAGCGAACGCTCCACCGCTTCATCAAGGATGCGTCGATCGCGCACGCCCTGTAGCCGCAGGCCATAAACCACGTTTTCATAGATTGACTTCGGGAAGGGATTCGGACGCTGGAACACCATGCCGACCCGCCGTCTTAACGCCGCAACGTCGATTTGCGCGCCACCAATGCTTTGACCGTTCAGTTGCAAATCGCCTTCGATCCGGCAGTTGTCCACCAAATCATTCATGCGGTTGAAACAGCGCAGCAGCGTCGATTTACCGCAGCCGGAGGGGCCGATCAGCGCCGTCACCCTGTGTTTCGGGATACGCAGTGAAATATCGTGCAGTACCTGCTTCTCACCATAAAACAACTTGAGATCCTTTACCGCCAACGCGGTATCTTCATCACCAAGATGCTGGACATCCAGCCGGGGCAAACTGCCTGGCGTCATCAAACCCATTGGGCACTCTCCAGCAAGAGCTTTATTGTTACTGCGACCATGCTTTGTACCGCTCCCTTAGCGAATGGCGGATCCCCATCGCCGCCAGATTCAATCCCACCACAATCGCCACCAACAGGAAGGCGGTGGCAAACACCAGTGGCCGGGCGGCTTCTACGCTCGGGCTCTGGAAGGCCATATCGTAAATCTGGAAGCTCAGGTGCATAAACTTCCGCTCCAGATGCAGATACGGGAAAATATCATCTACCGGCAGCACCGGCACGGATTTCACCACGCCCACCAGCATCAGCGGCGCGGTCTCTCCAGCGGCGCGCGCTACCGCCAGGATCAAGCCAGTCATCATCGCGGGTGCTGCCATGGGTAACACAATGCGCCACAGCGTTTCCGCCCGGCTGGCCCCCAAGGCCAACGACCCCTGACGCAGAGAGGCAGGAATACGCGACAGCCCCTCTTCGGTGGCGACAATCACTACCGGCAGCGTCAGCAGCGCCAGCGTCAATGCCGCCCACAACACGCCCGGCGTGCCAAAAGTCGGGTTAGGCAACGATTCAGGGAAGAACAGTTGATCGAGCGTGCCGCCAATCATATAAACAAAGAAGCCCAGACCAAACACTCCGTAGACAATCGACGGTACGCCAGCCAGATTCACCACCGCAATACGGATCAGCCGTGTCAGCAGATTATTGCCGGCGTACTCGTGCAAGTAAACGGCAGCGATTACGCCAAACGGCATCACCACCATCGACATCAGGATCACCATCAGCACGGTGCCGAAAATCGCCGGGAACACGCCGCCTTCGGTATTGGCCTCACGCGGGCTGTCGCTGAGGAATTTCTTCACCTGCTCGGCCCAGTGCACCAGCTTCTGGGTGGTGTTCATTGCATTGGGATACCAGGCATCACGCACCTGGCTGAGCGCAATGGTATGAACCTGCCCGTGCATGTCTCGCAGCAACAGCGCATCACGGTGACGATCGCGGTTCAAACCTTCCAGTCGATCCGACAGCAACCGATACTGACGTTGCAGCTCCAGCCTCTCAGCGTTGATGGAGGCCTGAGCACGGGCGTCGAGCTTGTCGCCATGTAGCAGGCTTTTCTCCCGCAGCCGCAACGCGTCAAACTGTTGGTTGATACGCGCCATATCGCGAAATTGAATGTCGTGCGCCTGCCGCGAAAGCGCGGCAATCTGCGGCAAACGCTGCTGCAGTGCCTGGTTGATATTGCGCCCGGTCAAAGGCTGGCCGTCTTCCAGCATCCCCGCCAAATAGCCATAAGCGGTGCCGTTGCTGTTGCGCTCCAGCACCAGCAGATCGCGCGGCGTGCTCTGCCGCAGAATATCGCTGGCCAGCAGCGTGCGGAAGTCCTGCCCTTCACTGTCACGATTGCCCACTTTGATCAGATAGCGCTCAAAACTCTGCGCATCTCCTGGCGGCAAGGCCACGCCGGACTCCTGCAATTGACGGCGCGGAATGCTCTGCCGTTGGTACAGTTCGCCAATCATGGTCACCGGTCCTGCTGCGCTCTGATTGAGTTCAAACAGGTAAACCGGGCTAGGCCAGAAATAGCGCATCCCCTGCCCGGCCAGCAACAGCATAATGCCGATCAACGCCAGCAGGCTAACGGCCACCGATCCGGCGGTCAGCCAGATCCACGGCGAACCGCTCTTGGCCCAAAGCCTCATGGCGCCTCCTGATTCAGGGTATAGCGTTTACGCAGACGCAGACGGACAGCCTCCGCCAGCGTGTTGAAGACAAAAGTGAAAATAAACAGCACCAGTGCGGTCAGGAACAGCACCCGGTAATGGCTGCTGTCGGCCACCCCCTCCGGCATTTCGATGGCGATATTGGCCGCCAGGGCGCGCAAGCCCTGGAACAGGCTACCGTCAATCACCGGCGTGTTGCCGGTCGCCATCAGTACAATCATGGTTTCACCTACAGCACGGCCAAAGCCGATCATCAGCGCCGAAAAAATACCGGCGCTGGCCGAAGGCAACACCACCCGCATCACGGTTTGCCACTGGGTCGCACCCAACGCCAGCGATCCCTGGCTCAGAGTAGCCGGTACGCTGAACAAGGCGTCTTCCGCCAGTGAGAAGATGATCGGCACCAGTGCAAAGCCCATTGCCACACCCACCACCAGTGCATTGCGCTGGTCGTAATCATCGCCCAGCCAGAAATGCAGCGGCTCACCAAACAGTTTTACCTCCAGCCACGGCCCCACGTTGAACGCCAGCCAGACGGTCAGTATTATCAGCGGCAGCAGGATCAGCAGATCCATGCCCGGCGGCAAGTGGCGCGGGGCCAGCTTGTTCACCAGAGCGCCGCAGGCCAGCACCACCGCCGCCAACAACAGCGGCAGCGATAACACCGCCAAAAGATAATGTTCAATCACCGGCGCCAGCCAGATACCGGCCACCAGCCCAATCACCACAGTTGGCAGCGCGCCCATTACCTCAATAGCCGGCTTGATCACCCGCCGCAGTCCGGCCGACATGAAATAGGCGGTATAAATAGCCCCGGCCAACGCCAAAGGAATGGCAAACAGCATGGCATAGGCTGCCGCCTTAAAGGTGCCAAAAATGACCGGCATCAGGCTGAACTTGGCCTGATAGCTGTCCTCACCAGAAGTGGATTGCCAAACATAGGCGGGTTCGGGGTAATTCTCATACCACACCTTGTGCCACAGTGAGCGCCAGGTGACGTCGGGATAAGGGTTATCGATTGGATAATGCTGCCAGCCCTGCGCCGTTTCCAGCAACAGGCCGTCACCACGCGGAGCAAACGCCATTTGTTGTACGCCAGTGCTCAACCTGCCATTCAACAATGGCTGCGGCTGAATGCTGGAAAACAGCGAGAAGCCACCGTCGGGTCTCAGGGTAGCGAACACCCGACGATAAGGTTCGGCCACCAGCAAATCCCGTGGTTCGGACTGATGGTCGAAATGCTGCACCGGCGTCAGTTGCCAGCGCCGATCTTTTTTAACATCAAACCACTCACGCAGGCTACCGTCAGCCGCTTCGATCAATAACGCGCTGCCGCCGGGCAAGGCCGTCAGTTGATAGGGAGTGCGATCGCCAAGGATACGCGTTTCTTTAAGCTGTAACTGGGTGTCGTTAATTTGATAGCGCGCCAGTCGGTTACCCGACAGCAGATACAACTGACGGCCGTCCGGCGTCAGCACCAACTGCTGCACCGCGCTCTCCAGCGAGCTTTCACTCAGTTGCGGCGCCTGGTTGCCGCCAAAACGGCCAAACACCAAACGCCGGTCTTCGGTAACCCCGGCCAGCAAATACTGACCGTGCCGCGCTTCAGACAGTGCCAACAACGTCAGGGAGCGCCCCTGTTTATCCAGCGCCAATGGTCGTTGCCCCAGTGGGAACAGCCACCGGGGTGCAGAGGCGCTCGCGGCGGCAAAATCCACACTGGCAACGATAAAGCGACCATCGGCCTGCGCCAAGGCAAACAGGTCACGTTCCCCAGCCGCCTGGGTCAGTAACGTCGGATTGGTCAGCAATGGCTGCTGCGTCAGCGGTGAGCCGGCCCCGGCGGAGCCCTGCTGCGTCAGGGAGTAAAACTGCCCTATACCCTGCGTATCAATGCGATAGCCGATCCGTTGCTGCACATCCATGCCCAGTGCCAGCGCAGGCGCGGTGGCGCTAATCGGTAACGGCTTTGCCTGCCCCATCGCCGCCGGTTTAAACAGCGGCAGCACCGCAAACAGCAGGTAAACGAAGATCAGCATTAACGTCATCAGCACCAGCAGCCCGCTAACGGTCACGGCCGCCTGCACGCTACGGTCGATGCGTGCACGCAGCCGATCCCGGGGATGTTGGTTTACCGTAGTCTGTGCCATGTCTCTCGCTGTCGCTGATGTAAGCAGGCTTGCGCCATAGAATAACCGGGCATCTTATGTCAGTTTTATGACGTTTGCATGACAAAGTTGCCCGCCGAGTGCGGCGAACTTTCGGCTACAAATAAGCATTATTAATCACATATATTGCTGAAAAATGATGATAAACCCTTTCACATCTATAAAAATAAAGCATGAAATTCGCCATTTTATGCCAGTTGGTAATGGCACAGGATGCCAACGCCGCAGAAAATATTTTTACGCCTTAAAATGCCTCGAGCCAGGGTAATGGATATGTTGGACTTTCCTGTCAATCTCTCGCAATAATGATGAAGGACACTGAAGCGGCATCCGGGCTGCGTCCCGGATCCTTTTCTAAAATTGAACTGGAGTGGCAATGGGTCAGGAAAAGCTCTACATCGAAAAAGAACTAAGCTGGTTATCCTTTAATGAACGCGTATTGCAGGAAGCCGCAGATAAGAGCAATCCCCTGATTGAGCGCATGCGTTTTCTGGGCATTTACTCCAATAACCTTGACGAGTTCTATAAGGTCCGCTTTGCCGATCTCAAACGACGCATTCTGATCAGCGAAGAACAAGGCTCTGGCGGCGCATCACGCCATCTGCTGAAAAAGATCCAGGCCAAGGTATTAAAAACCGATCAAGAATTCGACAGCCTGTATAACGATTTGCTGCTGGAAATGGCGCGTAATCAGATCTTCCTGATCAACGAACGTCAGGTGTCGGAGAACCAGCAAATCTGGCTGCGACAATACTTCAAGCAGCATCTGCGCCAGCACATCACGCCCATCCTGATCAATCACGAAACCAACCTGGTGCAGTTCCTGAAGGACGATTACACCTATCTGGCGGTGGAGATTATCCGTGGAGTTCATATCGAGTACGCGCTGCTGGAGATCCCGTCCGATAAGGTACCGCGCTTCGTCAACCTGCCGCCGGAAGCCCCGCGCCGTCGCAAACCAATGATCCTGCTGGACAACATTCTGCGCTACTGCCTGGACGATATTTTCAAGGGCTTCTTCGACTACGACGCGCTCAATGCCTATTCGATGAAAATGACTCGCGACGCGGAATACGATCTGGTCACCGAGATGGAATCGAGCCTGCTGGAACTGATGTCCTCCAGCCTGAAGCAGCGCTTGACCGCCGAACCGGTGCGTTTTGTTTATCAGCGTGACATGCCGAATGAAATGGTGGAATTGCTGCGCGGTAAGCTGGGTATCTCCAACTACGACTCGGTGATCGCCGGTGGCCGCTATCATAACTTTAAAGACTTTATCAGCTTCCCGAACGTCGGCAAGGCCAATCTGGTCAACAAGCCGCTGCCGCGCCTGCGCCATACCTGGTTCGAAAAGTTCCGCAACGGTTTTGACGCCATCCGCGAACAGGACGTGCTGCTTTACTACCCGTACCACACCTTTGAACACGTGCTGGAACTGGTGCGTCAGGCGTCGTTTGACCCCAGCGTGCTGGCGATAAAAATCAATATTTACCGCGTGGCGAAAGACTCGCGCATTATCGAATCGATGATCCACGCCGCCCACAACGGCAAGAAAGTCACGGTAGTGGTAGAGCTGCAGGCACGTTTTGATGAAGAGGCCAACATCCACTGGGCCAAGCGCCTGACAGAAGCCGGCGTGCACGTAATCTTCTCTGCTCCGGGCCTGAAAATCCACGCCAAACTGTTCCTGATCTCACGCCGTGAAGGCGGCGAGATTGTGCGCTATGCTCATATCGGTACCGGCAACTTTAACGAGAAAACCGCGCGTATTTATACCGACTATTCATTGCTAACCGCCGACTCACGCATCACCAACGAAGTGCGTCGGGTGTTTAACTTTATCGAAAACCCGTACCGGCCGGTTACCTTCGACAATCTGATGGTGTCGCCGCAGAACTCGCGTCTGAAGCTGTATGAATTGATCGACCGGGAAATTGCCAATGCCGAGGCCGGGCTTCCCGCCGGCATTATGCTGAAAATCAACAATCTGGTGGATAAAGGGCTGGTAGATAGGTTATATACCGCATCCGGCGCCGGTGTAAAAATCCGCCTGTTGGTGCGAGGGATGTGTTCTTTGATTCCCAACCTGCCGGGGATCAGTGACAATATTCAAGTAATCAGCATCGTCGACCGCTATCTGGAACACGACCGGGTTTACGTTTTCGAAAACAAAGGTGACAAACTGGTTTATCTGTCCTCTGCCGACTGGATGACCCGTAACATAGATTACCGCATCGAAGTCGCGGTCTCGCTGCTTGATCCAACGCTGAAACAACGGGTTCTGGATATTCTGGAAATCCTGTTCAGCGACACGGTCAAGGCACGTTACCTCGATAAAGAACTGAGTAACCAGTACGTACCGCGCGGCAACCGCCGTAAAGTCCGTTCTCAGGTTGCCATTTACGAGTATTTAAAAGCTCTGGAACAACCAGGACAGTAGGCCAGCAACTATGCCGCTAAAAAGCACTGCAACAAACAAACCGCAGGAAATTGCTGCCATCGACCTCGGGTCGAACAGCTTCCATATGGTGATTGCCCGCGTCGTTAACGGCGCTTTACAGGTATTGGGCCGTTTAAAACAACGGGTCCACCTCGCCGATGGATTGGACAGCAACAATGTGCTCAGTGAAGAGGCAATAGAACGTGGACTGGCCTGCCTGGCGCTGTTTGCCGAACGGCTGCAGGGCTTCCCGGCGGATAACGTCACCATCGTCGGTACTCACACCCTGCGTCAGGCCGTTAACGCGGAAGTGTTTCTCAAACGTGCAGCCAAAGTGATCCCCTACCCGATTGAAATCATCGCCGGGCAGGAAGAAGCGCGTCTGATCTTCATGGGCGTGGAACACACCCAGCCGGAAAAAGGCCGTAAGCTGGTGATCGATATCGGTGGAGGTTCCACTGAGCTGGTGATCGGTGAAGACTTTGAGCCGCTGCTGGCGGAAAGCCGCCGCATGGGCTGCGTCAGCTTTGCTCAGCAGTTTTTCCCAGGCGGTGAAATCAGCAAAAACAATTTCAAACGTGCGCGCCTGGCAGCGGCACAGAAGCTGGAAACCCTGGCCTGGCAGTATCGTATTCAGGGCTGGCAATACGCATTGGGTGCCTCCGGCACCATCAAGGCCGCGCACGAAGTGCTGGTGGAGATGGGCGAAAAAGATGGCCTGATCACCCTGGAACGCCTGGAAATGCTGGCAGAACAGGTATTGCAGTTTAAAAGCTTCAGTTCGCTCAGCCTGCCGGGGCTGTCGGAAGACCGTCAGTCGGTGTTTGTACCGGGTCTGGCCATCTTGTGCGGCGTGTTCGACGCACTGGCAATCCGCGATCTGCGCCTTTCCGACGGTGCACTACGCGAAGGCGTGCTGTACGAGATGGAGGGCCGTTTCCGCCATCAGGATATCCGCAGCCGTACCGCCAAAAGTCTGGCCGATCACTACAATATCGATCGTGAGCAGGCCAAGCGGGTGCTGGAAACCACCGAACTGCTGTACGCCCAGTGGATGGCGCAAAACACCAAGCTGGCAAATCCGCAGTTGGAAGCGCTGTTGAAATGGGCCGCCATGCTGCATGAGGTGGGCTTGAGCATCAATCACAGCGGCATGCATCGCCATTCGGCCTATATTCTGCAAAACACCAACCTGCCTGGCTTTAATCAGGAGCAGCAGTTGCTGCTGGCAGCGCTGGTACGTTTCCACCGCAAGGGGATCAAGCTGGAAGAACTGCCGCGGCTGAACCTGTTCAAGAAAAAGCATTACCTGCCGCTGATCCAACTGCTGCGTTTGAGCACCCTGCTCAACAACCAGCGTCAGTCGACCACCACCCCCGAGACGCTGCGCCTGAGTACCGACGATAATCACTGGACGCTGCGTTTCCCGGCCGGTTATCTGGCGTTAAACAACCTGGTGCAACTGGATCTCGAACGTGAACAGGCCTACTGGAATGACGTCGTCGGCTGGAAGCTGATTTGCGAAGAAGAAGATACCCAAAACGAGCAACGCTCTGCCTGAGTCTGTCGCCCCCTGCCTATCGGGGGGCAACACTCAACGCGGTGTCGGTAACAGCGTCAGCAAAGGCTGTGGCTTGCCGATGAAGTAGCCCTGCATATAGTCCACGCCAACCCCTTTCAGCGCGACCAACTGCTCCATGCTTTCCACATATTCCGCCACTATCGTCAGCCGCTTCATGCGCGCAACCTTGCAGATAGACGTAATCACCTGGAAATCCACCGGATTGGTCAGCATGTCACGCACGAAACTGCCGTCGATTTTCAACATGTCGACCGGCAACATCTTCAGCCGGTCATAGCTGGCATAGCCGGTCCCGAAATCATCCAGCGCAATACGACACCCCATCTCACGCAGTGCCTTCAAGTTGGTCCCGGCGTAGGCCGTATCCTGCAACAGGTGCGATTCAGTAACTTCCAGCGTTAGTTGGTATGGCTCTATCTGGTACTGCTCCAGCAGGCTGTTAACATCGTGGCGTAACATCGGCCGACACAGCGAAGAAGGTGACAGATTAACCGCAAAGCGCGCGCTGGGCAGTTCGACGCGGTGCTGATCCATAAATTTCAGCGTATTGCGCAATACCCACAGATCCAGCCGATAGGCCAGGCCGAATTCATGTGCCACCGGCAGGAAATCATTAGGCGATATGATCTCTCCGCACGCGTCGCGCATGCGCAGCAGAATTTCATGATATCGGTCACCACGCAGGCCCACGATCGGCTGCGCCATTAGAATGAACCCATCGTTATCCAGCGAATGCTGTACGCCATGAAGTAGCGCAACCTTGCGCTTGATCTCCTCCTGCACCCCTTGGCCACCGTTTTGCACACTCTCCGGTTTGCCGCTGGTCAATGATACTTCAGCCAACGAGCTAAGTTCCCCCAGCAAAACGTAGAGATGTTCGAAATCGGCATCCACGCTGCAGTAGCCTAATCCCAACGGGGGATGGAGTGGCAAGCCATTCCATACAAGACGGAATTTCTCCAGCACGCGGTAAATCTGCAAAACCTTTTCTTCACTGTCTTCGCCATCCACCCGCAGCAACAGATCATAACCCGGCAGATGATAAACGCCCTCGCCGGGTGCCAGTACCTGATGCAGCAGTGCCGCCAATTGCTGTTTGAAACGGATACGCAATTGCATACCGTAGTTGCGGCTCAGCAAATCCAGCTCGCTAACGCGCAGGAAACACAGCGTTGAAGGTAATGACTGAGTCAGATCGCGCTTGAGGGCCCGCAGGTTAGCCAAGCCAATCACCGGATCCTGCAGCGCAGCGCTTTGCGCTCTGGCATGACTTAATCGCTGGCGGGTATTGAGCGCCGACATCAAGTAGATGCACAGGGTAAACACTACCATCATCGAAGAGATGACCGCCAGGTTATGCAATAAATTGTCGCGTTGCGCATAACCGGGATAATGGAAAAACAGCACCAGCAGCGTAGAAGACCAGATAATACAGTTAAATTGATAGCCAAAGCGCATCGCACCATACAGCATCACCGGCAGCAATAAGATCAGGCCATAGCCCCCCAGCAACAGGGGATTGGCGTATTTAGCGTAGTAGGACAGCAAGGCCACCATGCTGATCAGCACCAGCAACCACAGAGACAACTCTTTTTTATCGGCAGTGGGTGCCATTTCACGGCCAAAACGTCGCCACAGCGTCAGTGCGAACCTGGGCTTGTTCAACAGACGCAACATAAAGTAGAACAGCGGCATAGCGGACAGGCAGCCCAGCAGCAACGCCTGAAAATTGACCAAAGCCAACAAATAGTCACTATCGCCAGGCATCATCCCCAGTTCGTCAGGCACTTGTGCCAGACCGACCATCAGTTTCAGACCTAAAACAAACAGCAACGCCGGCAGTACCACCAACCAGATCAACCTCGCTTTGACCAAGGTCGGTACGCCGGGAGCCGCACACCAACGACGCTGAGTCTGGTTGCGATACCCCAACCAGCACAGGATCAGGCAAAACAGGTACAGCAAGGTGACCAATATGCCGATCTCCAGCCCCAGTCGGCTCGCGTATCGAAACATGATGGCCAGGGTAATGCCCGGCAGTGCCCGCCAGTCGTAAACCATCAACAACGCAATGCAGGCGGCCAGTGGCAGATAAAGCAGGTAGACTTTAGCCTCGGGCAGCATAATGCGCGGTGACAACCAACCGGCGAACGGAATCAACAACAAGCTCCAGATGAGGGGATAACCCCACCAGCGCTCGCGTAAATGCTTCCAGAATATTGGCTTAACCATAAAAATAACGAGTCCATCAGAGCGCAATTCCATTCGCGCGTTCAGGTAATAAGGTAGGTTCCTTTACGTACCTCTATCCATTCATGAGGCAAAGTGAAAGTAACATATGCGACAGTAGAATGGGGTGGGATTTTATACGCCAGGGCCAGCAAGGGTTTGACTGCGATCAATCAAGAAGGAAAAGTTAGGTAAAAATGTGTAAGCCTATTTTTGGTATTATCTTAAGTCTATGATCTAACAAATAAACTAAAACTCTTACTAAACATAAGTGAAATATCGACGGTACCAACTGGAAATAAATGGACAATATTTGTCATCGATAGCTAAAATTCCGTTTACAATTTATCGGCTTTCACCGCCGTTGAATGATACAGGAAACCGGCATGCCGGGTGAGATATGCGTAAAAAAACCACCGGACAGATGACAAAAATAGTGCTGTTTGTCAGCTTTATCATTTTGGTTGGCCGTCTGCTGTATGCAGCGGTGGTCGCAGTGCCCCATCATCAGGAAAAAAAGCTAGCCCCTTATCAAACGACCACCGAAACAGGCGGCGAAAACCAGGGCACTTCTCCCTGACTTCAAAGACCCAAGCTGCTCTGCAGAGCTTGCGAATAGTTAAGCAGCCTGCCGATGTTTTGGCATGTCAGGCCCCTTACTTATTCCTCAGCTTCTGCTGCCATTTCATAAAAATGACGTCTGCATTCACTAAGCTCTCTGTTGTTCAGAGCTTGTCTGCAAGGACCCCTGAGTGCCAGTAAGGAATATCATGTCAGCCGCAACGCATAATGTTAAAAAAGTCGCTGAGCACCGCCAGCGCATTCTTTCTCTGCTGTTAAATAACAAAGATCTGGTCGACGGCATTCTCGGCCGACCGGGGGACGAAAACGCCCTTAGCAAAAGCGAACTGCTCAACCAGACCGCCGAAATTACCGGTCTGTTGGACGATATGCATGCCGCCGATTTGGCTGACTTGCTCGAAGCGCTGCCGCAGGACGAACGTCTGGCGTTGTGGCGGCTGGTGGGTAACGCCAAGCGCGGCCAGGCACTGGTAGAAGTCGCCGAACCGGTGTGGGACAGCCTGATCGAAGAAATGAGCGATAAAGACCTGCTCAAAGCGATCAAAACGCTGGACGTTGATGAACAGGCCTATCTGGCGCAATACCTGCCGCGTAACCTGATGGGCCGCCTGCTGACCTCGATGGAGCCGGAGCAGCGCGCTCAGGTACGCGAGATGATCCACTACGGCAAAGACACCGTCGGCTGGATGATGGATTTTGAACTGGTCACGGTGCGCCCGGACGTCACCCTCGGTGCGGTGCATCGCTTCCTGCGCCTGCGCAAAACCATACCGGCGGCCACCGATAAACTCTTTGTCACCGATCGTAAAAATACCCTGCTCGGTGAGTTGCCGCTCACTGCGGTGCTGCTCAATGACCCGGAAACTCTGGTACAGGCGGTGATGGACAGCGATCCCACCCGTTTTCTGCCGGAAGAGAAAGCCGAGGCTGCGGCCAGTGCGTTCGAACGTTATGACCTGATCAGCGCCCCGGTGGTCGATGCCAAAGGCAAGCTGATGGGGCGTTTAACCATTGAAGAAATCGTCGACGTGGTCAACGAGGAAAGTGACAGCAACCTGCGCCGCATGGGGGGCTTAAGCCCGGAAGAAGACGTGTTTGCCCCGGTCAGCAAAGCGGTGAAAACCCGCTGGGCCTGGCTGGCTATCAACCTGTGTACCGCATTTATCGCTTCACGCGTAATCGGCCTGTTTGAACACACTATTTCGCAACTGGTGGCGCTGGCGGCATTGATGCCGATCGTCGCCGGTATCGGCGGCAACACCGGTAACCAGACCATCACCATGATCGTCCGCGCGTTGGCACTGCATCAAATCGAAGTCGGCAATATCTCCCGCCTGATGTTCAGGGAGCTGGGGGTCGCCATCATCAACGGCGTGGTCTGGGGCGGTATCATGGGCATAGTCACCTGGTTGTTGTATGGCGACTGGGCGATGGGCGGAGTAATGACGCTGGCGATGATCCTCAACCTGCTGGTTGCCGCACTGATGGGGGTGGTGATCCCGATGGCCATGCTAAAAATGGGACGAGATCCGGCGGTCGGTTCCAGCGTCCTGATTACCGCGCTGACCGACACCGGCGGCTTCTTTATCTTCCTCGGTCTGGCCACCCTCTTCCTGCTCTAACCTCCGATGGCCGGCGGTTACGTCGGCTTATTCGCCAATTCCCTTCATCCCGCATAACTCTCCTGCCTTTCGGGCCGTGGCATCATTGGCCACATGCTCCCGATCACGTTTTTTTTGCTTATCCTGTCTGAGGTTAGTGGTATAACTAACAGGTCAAAGTTAATCGTTTGAACAATACCTCGATACGGAAATCAGCACGCGCGTTAATTTCCACCACCATCTTTAAACGTGATTGCTCAGGGATAATGGCTATGAAAAACGAGTGGTTTGCCGCCAGAGAGCTTACCGGCATTGCAGGACTGCCCTCCTCGCCACAGGGAATCAATTTGATGGCCCGCCGTGAAGGCTGGATCAGTCGCCGTCGAAAAGGCGTGCAGGGAAAAGCGGTGGAATACCACATCAACAGCCTGCCGATCGGCGCGCGCAGCCTGTTGGTACTGCAAGAGGCTCCCGCTGAATATCAGGTTGAACGCCAGGATCCGCTGGCGGTTTGGGTGGAGTATTATTATCACCTGAGCGAAAGCGAACGTGAGAAAGTACTCACCTTCCTGATGCGCGAAGGGATCGACAGCCTGCTGGCGCTTATTGCCACCGAAGAATAACGCGGCTACCCGTCGATGTCCGTTGACGGTGCCCAATCCTGGTTATGCCACAGATGCAGCGTGGCGTAGGAGCGCCAGGGCCGCCAGCGTTCGGCATAGTTTTCAATCTGGCGTGGCGTCATCCCAGGAAAGCGCTGTTTGATCAGATAATCCCCTGTCAGAAACACGTCCGGCCATGACCAGGCCCGCATCGCGATATAACTGGCGGTCCAACTGCCAATCCCCGGCAACGCGGTGAGAGCCTTGATCCCTTGCTCAATATCCAGCACGTTTTCCAACTGTAGCCGCCCTTCGGTGACCGCCCGTGCGATGGTGATAATCGCCGCTGCCCGCTTCAGTTGCACTCCCAGTGGGCGTAACTCTTCGGGTTGCAGTTGTGCGATTTGCTCGGCATTGGGAAACATATGAGTTATACCGGCGTAAGGCTGTTCCAGCGGCGTTCCCCAGCGTTCAGCCATGCGACCGGCAAAGGTCGCCGCCATCTTGACGCTGACCAACTGCCCAAGCACCGCCCGGGTCGCCTGTTCAAAGCTGTTGACGCAGCCGGGCAAGCGCAAGCCCGGCGCATCGGCGGCAAGTCGCCCCAGGGCCAGAATGATCAGATCCGGTGCCGCGTCGAGATCAAACAGTTGGCGGATGCGACGCAGCACTTCCGTGGTCACCCGGCTGAGGGCCGGGGCAATCTCCACCCGAACCCGATTATGGCTCTCCTCCGGCTGCACGCTGACCCAGCCGTGATAATCAATACCGCCCTGGGTGATGGCGATCGCCCGCAGATACTGTTGCCCTTCCACCTTTTCTACCCCGCTTACCGCACGAGTTTGTAAAAAGCTCAACATTCGCGGCCAGTCATAGGGCGGCCGGTAACCCAGATGAAACACCAACCCGCTGGCAACGGTGCGTTCATTGCGGCCGCTGCTGCGCAGCGCCGAGGGGATCAGCCGGTAGCGTGCCTTGAACAACTCGTTAAAGCGTCGCAGGCTGCCGAAACCGGCGGCAAACGCTACCTCGCTCAGCGGCATATCGGTATCCGCCAGCAGCCGCTTGGCCTGTAACAGCCGGTGCGACTGGGCGTAATCAATCGGCGACGCACCAAACTGATCGGCAAAGATACGCCGCAGATGGCGGTCGGAAATGCCCAAGCGTGCGGCCAGTTGCTCGCAGCTGTGCTCCGACAGATAACCCTGTTCAATCAATTGCACCGCCACTTGGGCATAGCGGTTGCCCAGATCAATCAACGCCAGCCCCGGCGCCAACTCCGGCCGACACTTAAGACAGGGGCGAAACCCTGCCAGCTCCGCCGCCGCAGCGCTCGGGTAAAAGGTGCAGTTCTCTATTTTTGGCGTGCGGGCACTGCACACCGGGCGGCAATAAATCCCGGTTGAAGAAACACCGACAAAGAAGCGGCCGTCGAATTTGCGATCGCGCGCACTCAGTGCCTGATACAGCGCCTGTTGCTGGTTTTTCATGGCTAGGCTCGGGGTCAGTTTTTTGTTCATTATGCGACTCGGCTGGTGCGCTGACGTGCGGGATTCGGACATTAAGTTAAGCATGCACTCTCGTTCGCCGCTATACCCAAAATAATTCGAGTTGCATCGCGGCGGCAACTGAGCGCATCCCCGGGAGCGTACAAAGAGTACGTGACCGGGTAAGCGCAGGAAGCCAACAAAGATGCAGCTTGAAGTATGAAGGGCATAAATTTTTCGTCAGTTGGGCGCTCACACGTTGCCCGAGGGGCAAGTCTCGGGTAAAGTCGCCCCCCTTCATCGGCATGGGGAGTGAGAAAAGACATGTTTATTGGATTCGATTACGGAACGGCCAACTGTTCCGTTGCAGTGATGCGTGATAACGGCCCCGAGCTGCTGACGTTGGAAAACAACGAACCCTATCTGCCGTCGATGCTGTGCGCACCGACGCGTGAAGCCGTGAGCGAGTGTTTGCACCGTCACTGGCAAGTCCCCACTGGCAGCGAAGAGAACCAGCAACTGCTGCGCCGGGCAATCAACTACAACCGTGAAGAAGATATCCCGGTCGCCAGCAACAGCGTGCTGTTCGGCCTGCAAGCGCTGGCACACTACGTTGAAGATCCGGAAGAAGTGTATTTTGTTCGCTCACCGAAATCTTTCCTCGGTGCCAACGGCCTGAAGCCACAGCAGATCGCGCTGTTTGAAGATCTGGTGTGTGCCATGATGTTCCACATCAAGCGCCAGGCGGAAAACGTCCTGCAGGACAGCATCAGTCAAGCGGTCATCGGTCGCCCGATCAACTTCCAGGGCATGGGCGGTGAAGATGCCAACCAGCAGGCGCAGGGCATTTTGCAACGCGCTGCCGAACGTGCCGGGTTCAAAGACATTCAATTCCAGTTCGAGCCGGTCGCGGCAGGGCTGGACTTCGAAGCCACCCTGACCGAAGAGAAAACCGTGCTGGTGGTAGACATCGGTGGCGGTACCACCGACTGCTCGGTGCTGCTGATGGGGCCGCAATGGCGTGACCGCGCCGATCGCCAGCAAAGCCTGCTGGGACACAGCGGTTGCCGCGTGGGCGGTAACGACCTGGATATCATGCTGGCATTCAAACAGCTGATGCCGCTGTTCGGCATGGGCGGCGAAACCGGCAAGGGCATCGCCCTGCCTGCGTTGCCTTACTGGAACGCAGTTGCCACCAACGACGTGCCGGCGCAGAACGACTTTTACAGCGTCGCCAACGGCCGCATGCTGCACGATCTGATCCGCGATGCTGCCGAACCGGAAAAGGTCAAACGCCTGCTAAAAGTCCACCAGCAACGTCTGAGCTACCGTTTGGTGCGTGCGGCGGAAGAGAGCAAAATCGCCCTGTCCGCGCAGCAAAACATCAGCGCCCCGCTGGCTTTCGTCCAGACTGATTTGGCGGAAACCATCAGCCAGGATCAACTTGCCGAAGCTATTTCGCAGCCGCTACTGCGCATCCAGGAACAGGTCAGCGCCGCGCTGGCCAGCAGCCAGACCGCGCCACAGGTGATTTATCTCACCGGCGGCAGCGCGCGCTCACCGTTGCTGCGCGCCGCGCTGCAACAGCAGTTGCCGGGTATTCCTATCGTCGGTGGCAACGACTTTGGCTCAGTCACCGCCGGGCTGGCACGCTGGGCGCAAACGCTGTTCCGTTAATGCTCAGAAGGCGCGGCTTGCCGCGCCTTAGGTTGCTGACAAAGCAGGAAAAAGCGTGGTTTTTCCTGCTTTGTGATGAGCAGCCGAAAATCAATAAATTGATTTTCCTGATTTTTATTTATCGGCCTCTACTCGCTCTGGGTAGGGATGAGGTTTGTCATCAGTCTGAGGCGCGGCTTGCCGCGCCTTAGTTCACTGGAGCCAGTCGATGTGTGACATATTTTCCCTTGAAAGCGACCGGTTGCTATTGCGCGCCTGGCGTGACGAAGATCTACCGGCATTTGCCGCCCTCAATGCCGATCCCCAGGTAATGCGTTATTTCCCTGCTCCGTTGACAGCCGAACAAAGCTACGCGCAAGCTGACAAAATTCGTCAGTTTATGCAGCAAAACGGCTGGGGTTTGTGGGCGGTGGAAGAAAAAGACGGCGCGCCTTTTATCGGCTTCGTTGGGCTGGCGATCCCGGCGGAAGATCTGCCCTGCTCCCCCTGCGTGGAAATTGGCTGGCGGCTAGCGGCGGCGCACTGGGGAAAAGGCTACGCCACTGAGGCCGCCCGTAGCGCACTCTGCCACGCTTTCGAGCAGTTGGAGTTGGCTGAAGTGGTATCTTTTACCGCCGAGACCAACCAGCCATCGCGCCGGGTTATGGAACGTATTGGCATGACGTCCCGTGACGAAAATTTCCTACATCCACGGCTGCCGCTGGGCCATCCGCTGCAAAAACATGTCCTGTATCGGCTGGCACAACAAACCTGGCGGGATAAATTCCACGGCTAACCCCGCCAGCCGCTGTGGGTAAGATTACCAGGCGCTGGCCTGGTTCAGAGTACTGATATCCTCGGCATCCAACCGCAGACAGGTGGCGCTAACCAACTCATCCAACTGCTTTAGTGAAGTGGCGCTGACGATTGGCGCAGTGATGCTGGGCCGCGCTATCAGCCAGGCCAATGAAACCTGCGCGGGGGAAGTCTGGTGCTTCGCTGCAACGCTATCCAACGCCGTCAGAATTTTTAAACCGCGCGGATTGAGATACTGCCCGATCACCCTGTCGCCACGCTGGCTCTTGCCGATATCTTGCTCACTGCGATATTTGCCGGTCAGGAAACCGCTGGCCAGCGAGAAGAAGTTAATTACCCCCAGTCCATGACGCTGCGCCACCGCTTCCAGCCCCTGCTCATAGCCTTCTCGCGCATACAGGTTATATTCCGGCTGCAGAGCTTCGTAACGCGCCAGCCCTTCTCGTTCGCTGACGTTCAGTGCCTCTTCCAGACGGTCGGCCTGATAGTTGGAAGCGCCTATCGCCCGCACCTTGCCGGCCTTGATCAGCGCATCAAACGCCGCCAGGGTTTCCACCAGCGGCGTATCCCGGTCGTCGTCGTGCGATTGATAAAGGTCGATATAGTCGGTCTGCAAACGGCGCAGTGAATCCTCCACCGCCTGCTGGATATAGCGCGGCGACAGCCCTTGTTTGCCTTCGCCCATCGGCTTGCCCACCTTGGTGGCAATGATAACCCGATCGCGCTTGCCGGTTTTTTTCAGCCATTGTCCAATGGTGGTCTCCGACTCTCCGCCCTGATTGCCCGGTGCCCAACTCGAGTACACATCGGCGGTATCGATGAAATTGAGCTGGTGCTCCACCAGCGCATCCAGCAGGCTGAATGAGGTTTCGCGATCGGCAGTCCAGCCAAACACATTACCGCCGAAGGTCAATACCGGTACTTTTATGCCCGAACGGCCCAGCTCTCTGTTGTTCATAGCATTCTCCAAGGAATTAATGATTCGCAGGGTAATTATTAACGCCAACCCAGAAAATACGCCAAAACGTATTGGCTATAAGTCAGATTAAGCCTCTTATAAGGCGAGTATGCACAAATCTGCAACTTATTAGGACAATGCTGACGGTTACTCCATATTTCCTTCATTTTTATGCCGTCTTGACTGGCTAAACTAGTATTCTGTAAGGAGTGTAACTTTTTTGGCAATGAGTGCCCGCACGCCTGCCTTTTGGAGAGATTTTCGCCACCATGAATGCAAAAAACCCACGTCGTTCACTGATACTGCGCCTGCTGGTGGTGGTTATTGTGGCTATTGCCGCCGTGCTGATTTGGCGTCACTTCAGCGCTCCGCAACCGGCGGCGGCTGCCGCGCCGGGTGCCCGCCAAGCAGCCAGTGGCAAGGCTGCCGGTGGCCGACGCGGGGCACCGATGTCACCGGTACAGGCAGCCACCGTCACACAGCAAACGGTGCCACGCTATCTTTCCGGGCTGGGCACCGCGACCGCCGCCAACACCGTGACCGTCACCAGCCGGGTCGATGGCCAACTGATGGCTATCCATTTTACTGAAGGCCAACAGGTCAAGGCCGGCGATTTGCTGGTGGAAATCGACCCGCGCCCGTTTGAAGTACAGCTGACTCAGGCGTTGGGACAACTGGCTAAAGACCAGGCCACGCTCGCTAATGCCCGGCGCGATTTGGCGCGTTACCAGCAACTGGCAAAAACCAATCTGGTTTCACGCCAGGATCTGGATACCCAATTGTCATTAGTGCAACAGACTGAGGGGGCGATCAAAGCCGATCAGGGCACGGTCGACAGCGCCAGACTGCAAATCACCTACAGCCGCATCACCGCGCCGATCGACGGTCGCGTCGGCCTGAAACTGGTGGATGTCGGCAATTACATCACCAGCGGCAGCACAACCGGCATTGTGGTGATCACCCAGACTCACCCTATCGATGTGGTGTTTACCCTGCCGGAAGCCAATATCAGCGACTTGATCAAAGCGCAAAAAGCCGGCCCGGTCAGCGTCGAAGCCTGGGATCGCACCAACCAAAATCAACTGGCAACCGGTTCGTTGCTGAGCCTGGATAACCAGATCGATACCACCACTGGCACCATCAAACTCAAGGCGCGTTTCACCAATGAGGACGATGCGCTATTTCCCAACCAGTTTGTGAATACACGCCTGAAGGTGGCGACGCTGCACGATGCTATGGTCATCCCAACCGCGGCACTGCAAATGGGCAACGAAGGCAACTTCGTCTGGACCCTGAGTGAAGAGAACAAGGTCAACAAACACCTGGTTACCACCGGCATGCAGGACAACCGGCAAGTGGTGATCAACGCCGGCCTGAACGTCGGCGATCGGGTGGTGACCGACGGTATCGATCGTCTGACCGAAGGCATGCAGGTTGAGGTCGTCACGCCGCAAAAAAACCCGGCAGCGACCCAATCCGGTCACCCATCGCGTACTCAGGGGAAATCCTGATGCAGGTGATGCCACCTAACCCCGGCGGCGGCCCATCCCGCCTGTTTATTCTGCGCCCGGTCGCGACCACGCTGTTGATGGTGGCGATCCTGCTGGCGGGGATTATCGGTTATCGCGCCCTGCCGGTGTCCGCCCTGCCGGAAGTCGACTATCCGACCATTCAGGTGGTCACGCTGTACCCCGGTGCCAGCCCGGACGTGGTCACTTCGGCCATCAGCGCCCCGCTAGAACGCCAGTTTGGTCAGATGTCCGGCCTGAAACAGATGGCATCGCAAAGTTCCGGCGGCGCTTCGGTTGTGACACTGCAATTCCAGCTTGAGCTGCCGCTCGACGTCGCCGAACAGGAAGTGCAGGCGGCGATCAACTCCGCCACCAACCTGTTACCAGGCGATCTGCCCTACCCACCAATTTACAGCAAGGTTAACCCTGCCGATCCGCCGATACTGACACTGGCCGTGACTTCATCCGCCATGCCGATGACTCAGTTGGAAGACATGGTGGAAACCCGTGTCGCGCAGAAAATATCGCAGGTCACCGGCGTCGGGCTGGTCACTATTTCCGGTGGCCAGCGGCCGGCGGTGCGCGTGAAACTCAATGCCGCGGCCGTTGCCGCCTATGGCCTGGACAGCGAAACCATCCGCACCGCCATCGGCAACGCTAACGTCAACTCCGCCAAAGGCAGCCTGGATGGCCCGACGCGTTCGGTCACGCTGTCCGCCAACGACCAGATGAAGTCCGCCGACGATTACCGCCAACTGATTGTCACCTATCAGAACGGCGCGGCGATCCGCCTGCAAGATATCGCCACCATCGAGCAAGGCGCAGAAAATACCCGGCTGGCGGCCTGGGCCAACAAACAGCCGGCCATTGTGCTGAACATCCAGCGCCAGCCGGGGGTGAACGTGATCACCACCGCCGACAGTATCCGCGAGATGCTGCCCCAGTTGATCAAGAGCCTGCCAAAATCGGTCGACGTCAAGGTACTGACCGATCGCACCACCACCATCCGCGCCTCGGTCAGCGACGTGCAGTTCGAACTGTTGCTGGCGGTGGCGCTGGTGGTGATGGTGATTTACGTGTTCCTGCGCAACGTGCCAGCCACCATTATTCCGAGCGTGGCGGTACCGCTATCGTTGATCGGTACCTTTGCCGCCATGTACTTCCTGGGCTTCTCAATTAACAACCTGACGCTGATGGCATTGACCATCGCCACCGGGTTTGTGGTCGATGACGCCATCGTGGTGATTGAGAACATTTCACGCTATATCGAAAAGGGGGAAAAACCGCTCGATGCGGCGTTGAAAGGGGCCGGTGAAATCGGCTTCACCATCATTTCACTGACCTTCTCACTGGTGGCAGTGCTGATCCCGCTGCTGTTTATGGGGGATATTGTCGGCCGACTGTTCCGCGAATTTGCGGTAACGCTGGCGGTGGCAATTTTGATTTCCGCCGTAGTTTCTCTGACGCTGACGCCAATGATGTGCGCACGCATGCTAAGCCACGAATCGCTGCGCAAGCAGAACCGTTTCTCTGCTGCCTCCGAGCGTTTCTTTGATCGGGTTATCGCTCGCTACGGCAAATGGCTGAAAACGGTGCTCAACCACCCGTGGCTGACGCTCGGCGTGGCATTCAGCACGCTGCTGCTCACCATCTTGCTGTACCTGCTTATCCCGAAAGGCTTCTTCCCGGTGCAGGACAACGGCATCATTCAGGGCACGCTGGAAGCGCCGCAGTCAGTGTCATTCAGCAATATGGCCGAACGCCAACAGCAGGTGGCGACAGAAATTCTTAAAGATCCGGCGGTGGAAAGCCTGACGTCGTTTGTTGGCGTCGACGGCACCAACGCCACGCTCAACAGCGGCCGGCTGCAGATCAACCTCAAGCCCCTAAGCGAACGCAGCGAACGCATTCCGGTCATCATCACCCGTCTGCAACAGATGAGTACCCAGTTCCCCGGCGTGAAGCTGTATCTGCAGCCGGTACAGGATCTGACTATCGATACTCAGGTCAGCCGCACCCAGTACCAGTTCACCCTGCAGGCCATGTCGCTGGACGATCTTAGCCTGTGGGTACCGCAGTTGATGGCGGAACTGAAACAAACGCCGCAGTTGGCAGACGTGACCAGCAACTGGCAGGATCAGGGCCTGGTGGCCTATGTCAATGTCGATCGCGATTCGGCCTCTCGCCTCGGCATCAGCATGAGCGACGTGGATAATGCGCTGTACAACGCCTTCGGTCAGCGGTTGATCTCCACCATTTACACCCAGGCCAACCAGTACCGCGTGGTGCTGGAACATGACGTCAGCACCACCCCAGGGCTGGCGGCGCTGAATGATATCCGCCTGACCAGCAGCAACGGCACCATAGTGCCACTGAGCACCATCGCCAAAATTGAACAGCGCTTCGGGCCGCTGTCGGTTAACCATCTGGATCAGTTCCCGGCGGCCACCATCTCCTTTAACGTCGCGGGCAATTATTCGCTCGGTGAAGCGGTCGATGCCATCACCCTGGCGGAAAAAAAACTCAATCTGCCGAAAGACATCACCACCCAATTCCAGGGCGCAACGCTGGCGTTCCAGGCAGCGCTGGGCGGCACCCTGTGGTTGATTCTGGCGGCGGTCGTGGCGATGTATATCGTGTTGGGCGTGCTGTATGAGAGCTTTATTCACCCGGTAACTATCCTCTCTACCCTGCCCACCGCCGGGGTCGGCGCACTGCTGGCGCTGATGATGGCCGGCAGCGAACTGGACGTGATTGCCATTATCGGCATCATTCTGCTGATCGGCATCGTGAAGAAAAACGCCATCATGATGATCGACTTTGCCCTGGCCGCCGAGCGGGAACAGGGAATGACGCCGTATGATGCGATTTATCAGGCCTGCCTGCTACGTTTCAGACCGATCCTGATGACCACGTTGGCCGCGTTGCTGGGCGCACTGCCGCTGATGCTCAGCACCGGCGTCGGCGCGGAGCTACGCCACCCACTCGGGGTCTGTATGGTCGGCGGGCTGGTGATGAGCCAGATCCTGACACTGTTCACCACGCCGGTTATCTACCTGCTGTTTGACAAGCTGGCGCGTAACACTCGTCACCAGCCGGATGTGCAGGAGCTGCCGTGAAATTCTTCGCCCTGTTTATCTATCGGCCTGTCGCCACCACGCTGCTGACATTGGCCATCACCATCAGCGGCGTGATCGGCTTCAGCCTGCTGCCGGTCTCGCCGTTGCCGCAGGTCGACTATCCGGTGATTTCAATCAGCGCTTCACTGCCGGGGGCTGCCCCAGAGACCATGGCCTCGTCGGTGGCGACGCCACTGGAACGGGCTCTGGGCCGGATTGCCGGGGTCAATGAGATGACCTCGATGAGTTCGCTGGGCAGCACCAGAGTGATTATGCAGTTTGATCTCGATCGTGATATCAACGGTGCCGCACGTGACGTGCAGGCGGCAATTAACGCTGCACAAAGTCTGTTACCCTCCGGTATGCCAAGCCGCCCCAGCTACCGTAAGGTTAACCCGTCCGATGCGCCGATCATGATCCTGACGCTAACCTCGGATACCTACAGCCAGGGCCAGCTTTACGATTTTGCCTCTACCCAATTGGCACAGAAAATCGCCCAGACCGAAGGGGTGGGCGACGTCTCGGTTGGCGGTAGCTCACTGCCTGCGGTGCGGATCGAACTCAACCCAAGCGCCCTGTTCAATCAGGGCATATCACTAGATGCCGTACGCCAGACCATCAGCAATGCCAACGTGCGCAGGCCACAAGGCGCGGTAGAAAATCAGCAGCAGCGCTGGCAGCTCCAGGCCAACGACGAATTGAAAACCGCCAATGCCTATCGGCCGTTGATTATTCACTACAACAACGGCTCGGCGGTGCGCCTGAGCGACGTGGCCGAAGTCAACGACTCGGTACAGGATGTGCGCAACGCCGGGATGACCAATGCCAAACCGGCGATTATTCTGGCCATCAGCCGGACGCCGGACGCCAATATCATTGAAACCGTCGATCGCATCCGCGCCGAACTGCCCGCGCTGCAAGACAATATCCCGGCGTCGATCCAATTGAATATCGCCCAGGATCGCTCACCAACCATCCGCGCCTCACTGGCCGAGGTGGAGCAATCGCTGGTGATTGCCATCGGGCTGGTGATCCTGGTGGTATTCATCTTCCTGCGTTCCGGCCGCGCAACGCTGATCCCGGCGGTAGCGGTTCCGGTGTCGCTGATCGGCTCCTTCACCGCCATGTATCTGTGCGGCTTTAGTCTCAATAACCTGTCGCTGATGGCGCTGACCATTGCTACCGGCTTCGTGGTCGACGACGCTATCGTGGTGCTGGAGAATATTTCTCGCCACATCGAGGCCGGCATGAAGCCCATTAATGCGGCGCTGGTCGGGGTGCGTGAAGTGGGCTTCACCGTGCTGTCGATGAGCGTGTCGCTGGTGGCGGTGTTTATTCCGCTGCTGCTGATGGAAGGCCTGCCCGGCCGCCTGTTCCGCGAATTTGCCGTCACCCTGTCGGTGTCGATCGGGCTGTCGCTGATTATCTCGCTGACGCTGACGCCGATGATGTGCGCCTACCTGCTGCGCCACCAGCCGCCACGCTCGCAGCGGCGCATTCGCGGCTTCGGTAAAATGCTGTTGGCGTTGCAAAAGGGTTATGCCCGTTCACTAAGCTGGGTGCTTGGCCACTCGCGCTGGGTGCTGGCAGTGTTTCTGGCTACCATCGCGCTCAACGTGTGGCTGTACGTCAGTATTCCAAAAACTTTTTTCCCCGAACAGGATACCGGCCGGCTGCTGGGCTTTATCCAGGCCGATCAGAGCATTTCCTTCCAGGCGATGCGCGTTAAGCTGGAAGATTTCATGAAAATCGTGCGTGAAGATCCGGACGTGGAAAACGTCACCGGTTTCACCGGCGGCTCACGCACCAACAGCGGCTCGATGTTTATCTCGTTGAAACCCCTGTCGGTGCGCAGTGATGACGCGCAGAAAGTGATCGCCCGCCTGCGCGCCAAATTGGCCAAAGAGCCGGGTGCCAACCTGTTCCTGATGGCGGTGCAGGATATCCGCGTCGGTGGCCGGCAGGCTAATGCCAGCTACCAATACACACTACTGGCTGATGACCTCTCCGCACTCCGCCAGTGGGAACCGAAAATCCGCACTGCGCTGGCCGCCTTGCCGGAGCTGGCCGACGTCAACTCCGATCAGCAGGACAAAGGCTCGGAAATGGATCTGGTTTACGATCGCGAGACCATGGCCCGGCTGGGGATTTCGGTTTCAGACGCCAATAACCTGCTCAATAACGCCTTCGGCCAGCGCCAGATTTCGACCATCTACCAGCCGCTCAATCAGTACAAGGTGGTCATGGAAGTCGCGCCACCCTATACCCAGGACGTCAGTTCACTGGACAAGATGTTCGTGATCAACAAGGACGGCAAGGCGATCCCGCTGTCCTACTTCGCCAGTTGGAGACCGGCCAATGCACCGCTGTCGGTCAACCACCAGGGGTTGTCGGCCGCCTCGACCATCTCGTTTAACCTGCCCGATGGCGGCAGCCTGTCTGACGCCACCGCCGCCGTAGAACGCAGCATGACGGCGCTCGGTGTTCCGGCCACGGTACGAGGCGCCTTTGCCGGTACCGCTCAAGTATTCCAGGAAACGCTGAAATCCCAGTTGCTGCTGATCGCCGCCGCCATCGCCACGGTGTATATCGTGCTAGGCATCCTCTATGAAAGCTATATTCACCCGCTGACCATCCTGTCCACCCTGCCCTCTGCCGGTGTCGGTGCACTGCTGGCGCTGGAGCTGTTCGGCGCGCCGTTCAGCCTGATTGCGTTGATTGGCATTATGCTGCTGATCGGTATAGTGAAGAAGAACGCCATCATGATGGTCGATTTTGCCCTGGATGCACAACGCAACGGGGGTATCAGCGCGCGGGACGCCATTTTCCAGGCTTGCCTGCTGCGTTTCAGGCCGATAATGATGACCACGCTGGCGGCGCTTTTTGGCGCACTGCCCCTGGTGTTGACCCACGGCGACGGCGCGGAGTTACGTCAACCGCTCGGCATCACCATAGTGGGTGGGCTGCTCGTCAGCCAACTGCTGACGCTCTACACCACCCCGGTGGTTTACCTGTATTTTGACCGGCTGCAGATGAAGTTCCGTCGCGGCAAGAAGCTGGCTCCTTTGCCCCAATAATGGCTAATTGATGCTGATAAAACACACCACCTCGGTACAGTGGCAACTCTGGATTGTGGCATTCGGCTTTTTTATGCAGACGCTGGACACCGCCATCGTCAATACCGCCCTGCCTGCGTTGGCCTTCGCCCGCGTCCCGGCCGATACCACCACTAACCGCACGCTGACCAAAGAGCCGGACACAGGCTCCACGAGGTTGCAATGAAAATAGGCATTACCGGTAAACTGTTCATGGCGATTTTCGCCACCTGCATGCTGGTGTTAATCACCATGCACTGGGGTGTGCGTGTCAGCTTCGAGCGGGGTTTTATCGACTACATCAAGAACAGTAACGAACAGCGCATCAACATGCTGGGTGAAGCGCTGGAAGAGCAGTACAGCCACCACGGCAACTGGGTCTTTCTGCGTAATAACGATCAGGTGGTTTACCAGATCATGCGCTCGTTCGAACAAAACAGCGATAGCAGCCACAATCTGCCGCCCAAGGGCTGGCGTACCCAGTTCTGGGTGGTAGACAGCCAGTTTAACCGGCTGGTGGGCCATTCAGGCCCGTTGCCAAAGGAAGGCCCGCGTCATCCCATCCGCTACAACAATGAAATTGTCGGCTGGGTGCTCACCACCCCGGTAGAGAGGCTGACGCGCAATACCGACATCAACTTCGACCAACAGCAAAGACGCACCAGTTGGATGATTGTCGCCCTCTCTACCCTGTTGGCTGCGGCGGTGACCTGGCTGATGTCGCGCGGCTTACTGGCGCCGGTCAAACGCCTGGTAGCGGGAACCCATCGGCTGGCTGCGGGGGATTTCAGCACCCGCGTGGCGGTCAGTAGCCAGGATGAACTGGGGCGACTGGCGCTGGACTTTAACCAGCTTGCCACCTCGCTGGAAAAAAATGAACAGATGCGGCGCGCCGTGATGGCCGACGTCTCGCACGAATTACGCACCCCACTGGCGGTGTTGCGCGGCGAACTCGAAGCCTTGCAAGATGGCGTGCGCCAACCTACCCCGGCCTCACTCAGCTCACTGCTGGCGGAAGTCGCCACCCTGACCAAGCTGGTCGATGACCTACACCAGCTTTCGTTATCAGATCTCGGCGCGCTCGCCTACCGTAAATCACCGGTCGACTGTGTGCACCTGCTACAAATTGCGGTCGCCAGTTTCCGCGACCGGTTCCACGCCAAGGGGTTGGAAATCGTGACCCGGCTACCAGAACAGGCGCCGCTGTTTGGCGACCCCGACCGGCTTAATCAGCTGTTTAACAACCTGCTGGAAAACAGCCTGCGTTATACCGACGCCGAGGGTAAGCTGGAGATCGGCGCAGAATCGTTGCCGGGCCGCCTGCTCATTTATTGGCAGGACAGCGCGCCGGGCGTCAATGACGAGCAACTGGCACTCATTTTTGAGCGCTTCTACCGTACCGAAGGATCGCGTAATCGCGCCAGCGGCGGCTCCGGACTGGGGCTATCGATCTGTCAAAACATAGTGGAAGCACACAACGGAAAGATCTACGCACAGCACTCGCCTTTGGGCGGCGTGCGGATTACGGTAGAATTCGCCACCCCGGTAATGAATAAGGCGTCATGATGGAAACCCAGAACCAGCCGTTGCAAATTATGATTGTTGAAGATGAACCCAAGCTCGGCCAACTGTTGGTGGACTACCTGCAAGCTGCGGGATACGCCACGCACTGGCTGACCAATGGCAGTGAGGTGGTGCCGGCGGTACATGCTCATTCCCCTGCCTTGATCTTGCTGGATCTGATGCTGCCGGGCAGCGACGGGTTAACGGTCTGCCGTGAACTGCGTCGTTTTACCGATATTCCGGTGGTGATGGTGACGGCGAAAATCGAGGAGATCGATCGCCTGCTGGGGTTGGAGATCGGCGCAGATGATTACATCTGCAAGCCTTACAGCCCACGTGAAGTGGTCGCCAGGGTGAAAACCATTCTGCGTCGTTGCTACCGCCCGTTGGACAATACGCAGGAAGAAACCCAACTTCACATTGATGAACCGCGCTTTCAGGCCAGCTATCAGGGCCAAATGCTGGATCTCACTCCGGCCGAGTTTCGCCTGCTGAAAACACTGGCCAGCCAGCCAGGCAACGTGTTCTCACGTGAGCAACTGCTGAATAACCTGTATGACGACTACCGGGTTGTCACCGATCGTACCATCGACAGTCATATCAAAAACCTGCGGCGCAAACTGGAGCTGATCGACGGCGAAAAATCCTTTATCCGTTCAGTGTACGGCGTGGGCTATCGCTGGGAAGCTGAGCCCTGTCGGCTGGTGAATGGGCTTTAAGTCCAGTCTTCTACTGCCAGGCCCGGCACCATGGCGAACGCCTTATCGTTAGTGATTATTGTCGCACCACGGCTCTGAGCGTGTGCGGCAATAAGCTGATCCAAAGCCCCCATCACCCGTCCGTTTTCCGTCACCTCCGCCCGCATAGCGCCATAGCAATGCGCGGCTTCGCTGTCCCAGGCATAGACCGTCACGGAATCAAGGAATGCCTTAACCGTCGCCTTCAGCATCGCAATCCGCCATTAGCTTGTCGTGCTACAGCACTATCCGCTGGCTAAAACTCAACGCTAGCGCAAAAAAAATCGCCTTTTTTTTGCACTACTGTGCGCAAGTCAGGTTTATTAGCCGCCCAATTTCAAGCTATTGGCTACACTTACATCACTTATCGGAACCCACAGGAGAGGAACCATGGCAATCGGTCACTATGAACTGAAAAAAGCAAAGAATGGACAGTACCACTTCAACCTGAAAGCCAGTAATGGCGAAATCATTCTGGCCAGTGAGATGTACGCCAGCAAGGCCTCGGCGGAGAATGGCATTGCCTCGGTGCAAACCAATTCCCCCCACGAAGCGCAATATGAACTCAAGCACAGCACCAGCAATCAGCCTTACTTTGTGCTGAAGGCCAAAAACCATCAGGTGATCGGCGTCAGCGAAATGTACAGCTCTGAAACTGCTGCAAAAAACGGCATTCAGTCAGTAATCAAAAACGGCCCGAATACCGACGTGCGCGATTTGAGTGCATAACATCATCTGAGCGACGCGCGATGGTCGCCATCGCGCGTTTTTCTTATGACCAGGATCAATCTCCCTTTAATAAATCCGGTTACCTGCTGATTTCTTGCCGCTCTGCCGCTACAATCCCCCGCTTTTACTGCGCCATTTGGTGGTGCGGTACTGACCTGAAATCAGACCGAGACTCATTATGTTTACACCGGAACTCCTCTCCCCGGCGGGTACGCTGAAAAACATGCGTTACGCCTTTGCCTATGGTGCAGACGCCGTTTATGCTGGCCAACCGCGTTACAGCCTGCGGGTGCGCAATAACGAATTCAATCACGAGAATCTGGCGCAGGGGATTAACGAAGCCCATGCGCTGGGCAAAAGATTCTACGTGGTGGTGAATATCGCCCCGCACAACGCCAAGCTGAAAACCTTCCTGCGCGATCTTAAACCGGTGATCGACATGGGCCCAGACGCGTTGATCATGTCCGATCCCGGCCTGATCATGATGGTGCGCGAAGCCTTCCCGCAGATGGACATTCACTTGTCGGTACAGGCGAACGCGGTTAACTGGGCGACGGTGAAATTCTGGCAGCAAATGGGGCTGACGCGAGTGATCCTGTCGCGCGAACTGTCGCTGGAGGAGATCGCCGAGATCCGCTCTCAGGTACCGGAAATGGAGCTGGAAATCTTCGTCCACGGCGCCCTGTGCATGGCCTATTCCGGCCGTTGCCTGTTATCCGGTTATATCAACAAGCGCGATCCTAATCAGGGCACCTGCACCAACGCCTGTCGCTGGCAGTACAAAGCGGAAGAAGGCAAAGAGGACGAGACAGGTAACATTGTACATATGCATGAACCTATCCCGGTACAAACCGTTGAGCCGACGTTAGGTATCGGTGCACCGACCGACAAAGTGTTTATGCTGTCCGAAGCGCAAAAACCGGATGAGTACATGAGCGCCTTTGAAGATGAACACGGCACCTACATCATGAACTCGAAGGATTTACGTGCCATCCAGCATGTGGAACGCCTGACTCAGCTCGGCGTGCATTCGCTGAAAATCGAAGGCCGCACCAAATCCTTCTACTACTGCGCGCGCACCGCACAAGTCTATCGCCGCGCCATCGACGACGCCGTCGCGGGCAAGCCATTCGATCCTACCCTGCTCACCACGCTGGAAGGCCTGGCCCACCGGGGTTACACCGAAGGTTTCCTGCGCCGCCATGTGCATGAAGCTCAGCAAAACTACGATTACGGTTCCTCACTGTCTGAACGCCAGCAGTTTGTCGGTGAGTTCACCGGCGTCCGCCGTGATGGTTGGGCAGAAGTGGATGTAAAAAACAAGTTCATGGTCGGCGACAGTGTCGAGATGATGACTCCCGGCGGTAACGTCTTGTTTACCCTGGAGAGCATGCAAAATAAGAAAGGTGAAGCGATCGACGTGGCTCCGGGCAACGGGCATATCGTTTATTTGCCAATTCCGTCAGATATCGATCTCAATTACGCATTGCTGATCCGAAATTTGCCGGATACCAATAGTCCTGCGGCGTAAAAATTCCGCCCGCTATCTTTAAATGGCGGTTTTTGGCAAATATTAGAATCAGATCACATCAATTAGTGCGCAGCTTGGTTAATATCAATCTGCTTAAAACTAAGAACGAAAAATATTTGCATAGCAATACTAGGAACCACCTCCTTAGCCGGTCCAATCTCCCTTGGACTGGCTTTTTCTTTGGTTTTAGCTCGTTATTCCTTATAGTCTCGCCAATATAGCGATCCCATCGAAAAATCGTCACGTTATCTATTTTTAATAATCCCTCGATTCTCTGACGATATAAAATCAATGTTGCAGCAGTTAATTAATCTATTAACAATAAACGCTAACTTATCTACTGCGCATATCTCAAATTAAGTCAATTCTGCAGGAATAATCTCTGCCAGGAGGCAACCAGCCAGAATTAACTGAATATTCTGATGGATTGCCACTGATGGGTAGTTTATCGTTGCTTATTATCTGTTTTACAGCCGGGAGATATCGGGAATGCATCCACCAGCACCAGCGCTGCTTATCATCAACGGCAAAAGCGCCGGCAACGAAGAAGTTCGCCTGGCGGTACAGAAATTGCGGGATGAGAACCAAACCCTGCACGTTCGCGTCACCTGGGAACAGGAGGACGCCGCGCGCTATGTGCAGGAGGCCTGTCAACTTGGGGTGGCCACGCTGATTGCCGGTGGTGGCGATGGCACCATCAATGAGGTGGCTGCAGCCTTGGCCGCGTTACCGGCCAAAGGGCGGCCGGTATTGGGCATTCTGCCATTGGGTACCGCCAACGACTTCGCCATGGCCTGCAATATCCCTCTGATGCCGGAACAGGCACTGCGGCTGGCGGTGAAAGGCCGTGCCGTCTCGATAGACCTGGCAAAAGTTAACGATCATCGCTATTTCATCAATATGGCAACCGGCGGTTTTGGCACCCGTATCACCGCCGAAACGCCGGAAAAATTGAAGGCTGCGTTGGGCGGCGTCTCCTACTTTATCCACGGCTTGCTGCTCATGGACACGCTCAAAGCCGATCGCTGCGAGATCCGCGGTCCTGATTTCCATTGGTCCGGTGACGCGTTGGTGATTGGTATCGGTAATGGCAAGCAGGCTGGTGGCGGGCAGCAATTATGCCCGGATGCACTGATCAACGATGGCCTGCTGCAACTGCGGTTGCTGATCGCTGACGAACTGTTACCGGCACTGATCGCCAGCCTGTTTAATGATGAAGAAAACAAAAACGTGATCGGTGCCGCCCTGCCGTGGCTGGAAATTGATGCGCCCCATGAAATGACCTTTAATCTCGACGGCGAACCGCTTAAGGGTAAGCATTTCCGCATTGAAGTGCTGCCGAACGCCATCGAATGCCGTCTTCCCCCCAACTGCGAGCTGCTTGGGCAACCCCAGTCTCCTCAATAACCGCTTAATATTGGGCTCAGCCAGCGTGCTGCGCCCCTGTTGGTCTTCAGTTCTCCCCCTTCTTTTCCGCAACAAAATGTGATCTTCTCTGGCAAATCCATTTAATCATACTTGTATGGTAGTTAGTTCATGGCGTATTTTTCGTTCATTATGATGACCCGTGGGAACAGGATTAGACGCATGAAGATTATCAACGCAGAGGTTTTTGTGACCTGCCCTGGCAGGAATTTTGTCACGCTGAAGTTAACCACTGACGAAGGGATTACCGGTATCGGCGATGCCACCCTCAATGGCCGCGAGCTGCCGGTAGCCTCCTATTTAAAAGATCACGTTTGCCCGCAGTTGATTGGTCGTGATGGCCACCAGATCGAAGACATCTGGCAGTTCTTCTATAAAGGCGCTTACTGGCGGCGCGGCCCGGTCACCATGTCGGCTATCTCCGCCGTAGACATGGCGTTATGGGACATCAAAGGCAAAGCGGCCAACATGCCGCTGTATCAGCTATTGGGCGGCGCATCGCGCACCGGCGTAATGGTTTACTGCCACACCACTGGCCACTCCATCGACGAAGTGCTCGACGACTATGCCAAGCATAAAGAACTGGGTTTTAAAGCCATTCGCGCCCAGTGCGGCGTACCGGGCATGAAAACCACCTACGGCATGGCCAAAGGCAAAGGGCTGGCTTACGAGCCCGCCACCAAGGGTGGCTGGCCGGAAGAGCAGTTGTGGTCAACGGAAAAATACCTCGATTTCACCCCCAAACTGTTCGAAGCGGTGCGCAACCGCTTTGGTTTTGACGAGCACTTGCTGCACGACATGCACCACCGGCTGACGCCGATCGAGGCAGCTCGCTTCGGTAAAAGCATTGAGCAGTACCGTCTGTTCTGGATGGAAGACCCAACGCCTGCAGAGAATCAGGAATGTTTCCGCCTGATCCGCCAGCACACCGTCACGCCAATCGCCGTCGGCGAAGTGTTCAATAGCATCTGGGACTGTAAACAGCTGATTGAAGAACAGCTGATCGACTATATCCGCACTACCCTGACCCACGCTGGTGGCATTACCGGCATGCGCCGTATCGCCGATTTTGCTTCGCTGTATCAGGTGCGTACCGGGTCACACGGGCCATCCGATCTGTCGCCAATCTGCATGGCTGCGGCGCTGCATTTTGATCTGTGGGTGCCGAACTTCGGCGTGCAGGAATACATGGGTTACTCCGAACAAATGCTCGAGGTGTTCCCACATAGCTGGAGCTTTAACGACGGCTATATGCACCCTGGCAACAAACCGGGGCTGGGCATTGAGTTCGACGAAAAACTGGCCGCCCATTATCCGTACGAACCGGCTTATCTACCGGTCGCACGCCTCGAGGATGGCACCCTATGGAACTGGTAACAGGAGAAAGCGCCATGCAAAGCGTGGTCATTGAACAGCCCGGCCTACTGGCTATCCAGCAGCGTCCTCTGCCACAACCGGCGGCCAACGAAGTACGGGTAAAGGTTAAATTTGCCGGTATCTGTGGTTCTGATGTGCATATTTACCATGGGCATAACCCGTTCGCCCGCTACCCACGAGTGATCGGCCACGAGTTTTTTGGCGTGATTGATCTGGTGGGCAGCGATGTCAGCCCGCAGCGGCTCGGCGAACGCGTTTCAGTCGATCCGGTCGTCAGTTGCGGCCATTGCTATCCTTGTTCCATCGGTCGTCCCAACGTCTGCACCGAGCTGCAAGTGATCGGTGTACATCGCGATGGCGGTTTCAGTGACTACGCCTGCGCCCCGGCGCGCAACGCCTACCGCATTCCGGACAGCATCAGCGATCGTCACGCCGCCATGGTTGAACCCTTCACCATTGCCGCCAATATCACCGCTCATCTGCAGCCTAATGCCGATGATATTGCACTGGTCTACGGTGCCGGGCCAATGGGGCTGACGGTGATCCAAACGCTGAAAGGCGTCTACGGCGTGAAGCAGGTGCTCGTCACAGACCGCATCGGGGAGCGGCTGGTGATGGCCCAGGAAAACGGCGCTGACTGGATGTTCAACAATGCCGAAGCGTCATTGCCCGCCGAGCTGGAACGGCGCGGCATCCGCCCGACGTTGATCGTCGACGCCGCCTGTCATCCGGCCATTTTGCAAGAGGCGATCAATCTGGCGTCTCCGGCAGCGCGCATCGGCATCATGGGGTTCTCCGGCGAGGCCTGCACCATTACTCAACAAAGCATCACCAGTAAAGAGCTGTCAATTTTCTCTTCGCGCCTCAACAGCGCACGCTTCCCACAGGTTATCGATTGGATGGCCAGCGGGAAAATCGACCCACAGAAACTCATTACTCATTGCGTACCGGCCAACGAGGTTGAACAGGCGATGCTGATATTCGAAAAAGATCAGCGCACCTGCTGCAAGGTATTACTGCAATTTAGTTAATTTTTTCACCGGGGCATAGGGTGGCCTGGCCGCCCCTGCAGACAACAAAGCATCGCGATTAAACCAGGCTGCGCCACGGACAATGACGGGACACAGCCTATACCAAGTGGAGTGCTTTTATGTTTAAAAACCTGCGTTGGACCATCGTATTCCTGCTGTTTATGGTTTACATGATCAACTACCTCGACCGCGTCGCGCTGTCGATTACCGTACCGATGATCGAGAAGGATCTGATGTTGAATGCCGAGCAGTTCGGCATTATCTTTGGCAGCTTCTTCTTCGGTTACGCCATCTTTAACTTTATCGGTGGGTTGGCGGTAGACAAATTCGGCCCGACGTTGGTACTCGGCATCGCCGTCGGCCTGTGGTCCGTCTTCTGCGGCATGACGGCATTAGCCACCGGCTTCTATTCCATGCTGATCCTGCGCGTTCTGTTCGGCATGGCCGAAGGGCCGATCTGCGCCTCCGCCAATAAAATGATCAACGGCTGGTTCCCGAAGAAACAGGCGGCGACCGCAATGGGCCTGCTCAGCGCCGGTTCCCCTTTGGGTGGTGCCGTGGCCGGGCCGATCGTCGGTTATCTGGCGTTGGCGTTCGGCTGGCGGCCGGCGTTTATGATCATCTGCTCGATCGGCATCGTCTGGATGCTGATGTGGTTCTTCGTGGTGGCGGATAACCCGGCGAAAAGCAAACGCGTCAGCGATAAGGAACTGGCGCTGATAAACCAGATGAAGGAAGAGACTCACAGCGCCGAAGAAGAGCTGAACAATGCCGCGCACGGACTGGGCTACTACCTGAAGCAGCCAATCATCCTGGTCACCGCATTCGCCTTCTTCTGCTACAACTACATCCTGTTCTTCTTCCTGAGCTGGTTCCCGTCGTACCTGGTGCAGGCGCATAACCTGAACATCAAGGAAATGAGCCTCACCACCATGATCCCATGGATTGTCGGCTTTGTCGGGTTGGCACTCGGTGGCTATATCTCCGACAAGATTTTCAATATCACCGGCAAGCTGTTGCTGTCGCGCAAGATTGTGCTGGTCACCAGCCTGCTGGCGGCCGCTGTCTGCGTGGCACTGGCGGGTACCGTCAGCAGCGTGGTACCTGCGGTCATGCTGATGTCGGTATCGATCTTCTTCCTGTACATCACCGGGGCGATTTACTGGGCAATTATCCAGGACGTGGTGCATAAATCCCGGGTCGGTGGCGCCAGCGGCTTTATCCATCTGGTCGGCAGCGTTTCCGGCATCATTGGCCCGGTAGCCACCGGCTACATTGTGCAAAACACCGGCAAGTTCGACAGCGCCTTTATACTGGCGGGTGGCGTGGCCGCACTCGGGGCAGTGCTGGTACTGCTGGTGATCAAAGCACCGCGCAATAGCGTGCAACCGCAAATATCAAAACCCTAGGTATCCGGGGCGGCTGACGTCGCCCCGTTTTCTGCCCCCACTTTCAGGAATTCCAGCATGACATTTTCCAGCAACAGCGTGCTGCCGGCGGCAGTTGCTCAGCCGGATTACGCTCGCGAACAGATTAAACCGCGCATCGTGCACCTTGGCTTTGGCGCGTTTTTTCGCGCACATCAGGCGGTGTATGCCGAACAACTGGCTAACGAGCACGCCAGCGACTGGGGTTACAGCGTCATCAACATGCACAACGGCCAGAAAAAAATCGCCGACCTGCGGCAGCAGAATTTGTTGTATACGGAACTGGTCAGCGACGTGCTGCCCTACGAAGAAATAAAGCTGCGGATGCTCAACGGCAGCCATTCATTTCTCGCTTATCTGGGTTATTTGGTCGGCTATACGCAGATCAGCGACTGCATGCTGGACGCCATTCGTTGGCATCTGGCGCTGTTGACGCAGAGTGCCAAAGAGAGTGTGGCCAGACTACTGCCAGTTTGATCTGGATAAAACGCTGAGTGGATCCACTCAGCGTTAGGTTACTGGCAAAGCAGGAAAAAGCGTGGTTTTTCCTGCTTTGTGGTGATCAGCCGAAAATCAATAAATTAATTTTCCTGATTTTTATTTATCGCCCCCTACTCGCTCTGTGCAGAAATGAGCTTTGCCATCAGTCTGACGCTGAGTGAGTCCACTCAGCGTTCGCCTAACCGTATTAAGAATTATCCGCCGCGACAGCAAGATAATCTGCTAGTATGGTGGCATCCAAATCCAAGCCAGATGACCGATCGTCACCATGTCTGAATCCTACAATCTCACCAATAGCCTCCCGGTTAATCAGCAAATCTACCGTTTCCTGCGTAAGGATATTGTTGACTGCACCATTCCCCCCGGCACGCTGTTGTCAGAGAAAGAGATCTCCACCCGCTTTAGCGTTTCGCGCCAACCGGTGCGCGAAGCCTTTATCAAGCTGGCGGAGGCCGGATTGGTGCAGATCTTGCCGCAGCGCGGGACTTTCGTGATGAAGATTTCGGCCAAACGGGTAGCCGACGGGCGTTTTATCCGTCAGGCGGTAGAATGCGCAATTGTGCGCCGTGCGGCAGAGCGCATTACCCAGGAACAGCTGATGACGCTGGAGCATAATTTGCACCGTCAAGAGCTGGCGGCGCAGAACAAACAGACGCGTGAATTCCTGGCGCTGGACGATGAATTTCACCAGTTGCTCACCCAGTTTGCCGAATGCCCGCTGGCCTGGGAGACCATAGAAACCATCAAGGCCACCATGGATCGGGTGCGTTTTCTCAGCCTGAGCGAAGTGTCGCCGCCGGAAAGCCTGCTGCAGCAGCATTACCGTATTTTTGCCGCGCTGAAGGCGCAGGATGCCGATGCCGCCGAGCGCGCCATCCATGAGCACCTGCAAGAGATGATCTACTCCATTACCCCCATCTCTTTGCAGAATACCGAGTGGTTCGACGCCGAATAGTCAAGCACTGACCTTCAAGGGGGCGAGCGCCCCCCGCTATTTGGCTTTACAAAAGGCATTTCCTCTCAATCGCATCTATTGTTTCTCCTTGCCATCAGGATTTCATTACTATCGTTTTTACAGCTTCAATCACCGCTTTTTAGATAGCGGCTGGGGTGGCCCGTTGCAGTTACCGATCGAGCCGGGGAAAAAGTGGTGTACATCACTGCCGGTACCCGCCCGTCGATCGTCGACCGGCTTAGCGAACTGACCGGCTGGCCGGCCTTCGACGGCCTGTGCCAATTGGGCAGCGTCGGGGTCGGACGTTCCGGCGGACGCTTTCGGCCACGGGTGGTGCTGGCACTGGCCTGCGATACTGAACAGCGAGTTTGCGGCAGTATGTTGATGCGCGGCCTGACCATTTTTGCCCAACCGCGGCCAATCGCCCGGTTGCATGGTTTGCACCAGCGAGATCTACGCCCAGATGTGATCTTCCCCGAGGTTCGCGCATGCAGGACAGCACTATCGTTAGCGATTGCCCCAAATCATGATATTTTCATATTAAAAGATATTACCTTTCATTTTGAATCATTCATTAAAGGGAAATGCTCAACTCTTGTGAACAGGACGGGCTATGAAACCAAAGCAGCGACAGGCCGCTATCCTTGAATATCTGCAGCGACATGGCAAAACGGCAGTGGATGCCCTGGCGGCGCATTTCGCCACCACCGGCACCACCATTCGTAAAGACCTCACCCTCCTGGAAGACGAAGGCGAGGTGATCCGCACCTATGGCGGCGTAGTGCTCAGCCGCGACGATAGCGACCAGCCCATCGACCGAAAAACTCACATTAATACCGAAAAGAAACGCCAGATCGCCTACGCCGCCATTGGGCTTATCAACGACGGTGACTCGCTGATATTTGATACCGGCAGTACGGTACTGCAAATGGTCCCGCATCTGGCGCAGTTCAATAACATCACGGTAATGACCAACAGCCTGCACATTGTCAATGCACTGGTGGAGCTGGATAACGACCAGACTATCCTGATGCCCGGTGGCACTTACCGCAAAAAATCGGCATCCTTCCACGGCAGCCTGGCCGAATCGGCTTTCCAGCAATTCAGCTTTGATAAGTTGTTTATCGGAGCTGACGGCGTGGATCTCAATGCCGGTGTCACCACCTTTAACGAAGTGCATAACGTCAGCAAGGCGATGTGCGAAGCCGCCAGCCGTATTATCCTGCTGGTGGATTCGTCAAAATTCGGCCGCAAAAGCCCCAATGTAGTTTGCGACCTGAGCGCCGTCGATACGCTGATCACCGATAAAAAAATCAACCCGGATTATCTCGCCGCGCTGCAAGCGAAAGGCATTAATATCATTCTGGTAGGAGATTCTGATGAGTAACAGTGCCGCCCTGCTGGCCTTCGCCCGCGAAACGCTGGAAATTGAGCTGGCCGAAGCACAACGCCTGCTAGCACGGCTGGACGACAACTTCGTCTGTGCCTGCGAACTGCTGCTGAACTGCCGCGGCAAGGCGGTGATTTCCGGCATCGGTAAATCCGGCCATATCGGTAAAAAAATTGCTGCCTCGCTGGCCAGCACCGGCACGCCATCGTTCTTCGTGCACCCGGCGGAAGCGCTGCACGGCGATCTGGGTATGATCGGTGCCGACGACGTGGTGGTGTTTATCTCCTACTCTGGCCGTGCCAAAGAACTGGATCTGATCCTGCCGTTACTGGCGGAAAATAACATCCCGGTGATCGCCATTACCGGCGGCAAAGAGTCACCGCTGGCACAGGCGACAGCCTGCGTGCTGGACATCAGCGTTGAACGTGAAGCTTGCCCGATGGGGCTGGCGCCAACCTCCAGCGCGGTCAATACGCTGATGATGGGCGATGCACTGGCGATGGCACTGATGCGTCAACGCGGTTTCAACGCCGAAGACTTTGCCCGTTCGCATCCGGGCGGCAGTCTGGGTGCACGTCTGCTGAACCGGGTACATCACCTGATGCGCACCGGCGATCGCCTGCCGCAGGTCAGTGAAAGCGCCAACGTTATGGAAGCGATGCTGGAACTGAGCCGCACCGGACTGGGACTGGTGCCCGTGTGCGACGCACAGCAAAAAGTGGTGGGGGTGTTTACTGATGGCGACCTGCGCCGCTGGCTGGTGAAGGGCAATAGCCTTCAGGATGCGTTAAGCCCGGCGATCACTCGCCCCGGCTACCGTTTACCGGAACAATGGCGCGCCGGAGAAGCACTGGAAGCGTTGCACGAACAGCACATCAGCGCTGCGCCGGTGGTCAATCTGGAGGGGGTGTTGGTGGGTGCCATCAACCTGCATGACCTGCATCAGGCCGGTATCGGCTGAGCGTGGTATTCAGGGGCGCAGACCGCTGCGCCCCTGGCTGCCTTATTTCCAGTCCGGATTATTCTCGAACTGTTGCTTCAGCAGCGCCTTCATATCCTCATCGGGCTTGCCCAGCCATTGGTATTTGGCATATTTCTTCGGATGATCAATCGCTTCCGGCTTATTCGCCACCTCGACGCGTACTGCCCAGGCCTGCGACTTGTCTTCTTTAAACGCCACCATCATAAAGTTGTTGGCACAGTCGTGTGGCTTGCACAGATTACCCACTAAATAATTTTGGCCTTTCCAGCTCAGGCTTTGCGCCGGGGTTGAAGTCCCCACCCCTTTGCGTGCCCAGCCAGGCAAGCGGGCCTGCCCCTTCACCATGTTCTGCCAACTGGTTTGATAACCCGGCTGCTGGATCACGTCCGAGGTAGTGACGATCTGCTGGGCAAAGCCACCCACGCTGAAGCTGAGCAATGCGCCGAAGATGGCGCCGCGAAGTGCGTTTTTTCCTGTCATGGCCTTCTCCCTTGATAAAATTTGATAGCCCCCGGCCAATACCGGGCCTGGATCAGTCAGACCACAAGGGTAGCAAAAAGTTGACTCACCACCAGGCATGAAAATGATGTACTGGCCCGATGCCGTGCCCCACTTCCAGCGTATCGGCCTGCTGCAGGGCTTTTTGCAGATAATCCTTGGCGGCAGCGACCGTGCCGGCCCAATCGTCGTGACGTGGGCGCAAGGCTGCCAATGCGGCAGACAGCGTACATCCGGTACCGTGCGTATGGCGGGTCGCTACGCGCGGCGCAGTAAAGCGTTGCTCCTGCCCCGCGCTGAACAGCCAATCCGGGCTTTCACTCTCGCTGAGATGGCCGCCCTTCATCAATACCGCCTGGCAACCCATCGCCAACAGTGCTCGCCCCTGCTCACGCATCTGGCGTTCATTTTCCGCCGGGGCACATTCCAGCAGTGCCGCCGCTTCCGGCAGGTTCGGCGTGATGATCGACACCAACGGCAACAGCTCCCAGCGAATCGACTCCACGGCCTCCGGTGCCAGCAGGGGATCGCCGCTTTTCGCCAGCATCACCGTATCCAGCACCACAAACGACGGCTGATAGTGACGTAAACGCTCCGCCACCGCCTGCACAATATTGGCGTTGGCCAACATGCCAATCTTGGTACTGTCGATACGCAGATCGCTGAACACGGAATCAAGCTGGGCAGCGACAAAAGCCGGCTCGATGTTATACACCGACTGCACGCCGCGGGTATTTTGCGCCACCAGCGCTGTGATCACTGAGGCACCATAGGCCCCCAGCGCGGAAAAGGCTTTCAGGTCGGCCTGGATGCCGGCCCCCCCGCTCGGATCGGTGCCGGCGATGGTTAACGCATTAATCCGTTTCATTGCAGATCCTCCGGACGCAGTTGGTACAGAGCATCGAGGAATGCGGGGGTAAAACTGCCCGGCCCGGCGGCACAGCGCGTCGCCCGCTCACCGCAAAGTGACATCACCCGGCAGGCGGTCGCCACATTATCCAGGCGATCGCCCGGCAGGCTGCAAAATGCCGCCACCACGGCCGAAAGTGCGCAACCGGTACCCACCACTCGCGTCATCAGCACGTCGCCACCCGTAACCGCCCAGTCACGCTGGCCATCGGTGATGTAATCCACCCCGCCGGTCACCGCCACCACCGCCCCACTGAGACGAGCCAGCTCCCGCGCCGCCGGTAACGCTACCAGCGAATCGTCAGCGCTGTCGACACCGCGCCCACTCGCCTGCAGGCCACTGAGCGCCATGATTTCAGAAGCGTTGCCGCGGATTGCCGCAGGCTTTTCGCCAAGCAAACGTTGGGCAAAGGCGGTGCGATAGACCAGTCCACCGACGGCGACCGGATCCAGCGCCCAGGGGGTAGCTGCCGCATTGGCGGCTTCTACTGCTGCCAGCATGGATTCGGCCCGCGAGGCATTGAGGGTGCCGATATTGACCAGCAAGGCATCCGCCAGTTGGCTGAACTGTGCCGCTTCGGTCGGTTCCACCACCATCGCCGGGGAAGCGCCGAGCGCCAGCAATACGTTAGCCGTCAGCTCCTGCACCACTTCGTTGGTCAGGCAGTGAATCAAGGGGGGTTGGCGTTTAAATTGGGTTAAACAGGCCGCGGCGCGAGCGCCGGGTAAAACATCAGGTCGAGCGAGCATATTCCTCCCAACCGGCGTTCAAGAAGGCGGGTACCGGTTGGGGCACCGAGACTTCCCTACGCTGGCATAATCCAGATCAGGTAATACGGGTAAAATCTCAGCCCCTAGAGGCACCCCGAGTCAGACCGCCATTATTGGGCTTGCCGCCGGTGAGGTCAATCGCGCTATAGTGGCAAAAAACAAAAAGGAGCCGCCATGCGAATAAGAAAATACCAAGAGGCCGATCGCCCCTTCCTACGCACCCTGTATCTGGCATCGCGCAAGGCGGCGTTCCCCTGGTGTGATACCGAAGATTACCGACTGGAGGATTTCGATCGCTCGACTCTGGGTGAGGACATTTGGGTGGCAGAAGAAAACGGCAAGCGGCTGGGGTTCGTCTCGATTTATCGTCAGGATAACTTTATTCACAATCTGTATATCGACCCTCAGCTACCGCCTCTTGGCGTCGGCAGCGCCCTGCTGCAGGCGGCGGAGCAAACATTCACCGCCACCGGCTCGCTGAAATGCCTGGTGAAGAATGAGAAGGCACTGGCCTTTTACCACAAACACGGCTGGCGGACGATCGCTACCGGCAATGACGGCGCGGAAGACTATTACCTGATGCACTCGCCGACAAAGTAAGGGGGTGCCGTGCTATGGCGCCCCTTTTCATAAAGCCCAGGTCAGACGGCAGAAACCGTCGGGGTCAATTTGCCGCGTGCGCGGATATTTCTGACCAGCAGCCCCGACACGATAATCCCGGCGCAGGCAAACATGCCCATCAGGCCAAAGACAATCTTGTAGCCGGTTAGCCCAGGGAAGGCATCAAGAATGTGGCCGTACAGGCTGAAGCAAAACATCGCCGGGGCATAGCCGATAAAACTGCCTAAAATCTCCGCCCCTTCTCTCACCTTCAGCACATCGCAAATAGCCACTGGAGCCGTCAAGATTCGCCCCTTGGTCATATAGCCCCAGGAAGGAAAACGCCCCTGCTCAATGGCCGCCTGTTTGAAGCTGGTAGACGAATTGGGGTTGTAGTTAAAACGTGGCAATGCCGCAAACCAGCCCCGACGATCCTTACGGAATATCCTGGAATAGCAGCGCCTGACTCAGTGTCATGCGCTTAACGTTCAGCAATTCCCCCAGCTCTCGCTCCGAAGGAAGCTTGCCGCCGGGGCTATCGCGCCCTGACTCAGCCAGTCATTGAGCCTTTGCTTGGCCAGTTCAACGGTAGCGTTGTTTTCCATAGCTCACTTTATTGGTTTAAACCAGGCGGCCTAACAGTATCGCGGTGAATTATGACAAACAATGGGAGCACTGAATTTTATATATGACTCCTGTCCCAGAACCGAAAGGATGCCGCTAATGCGCCGCATCTGAGACTGGCATTGCACGCAACGTCAGCCCCCAGAACAACAAGGCTGTGAGGCTGACGCCCGCCCCCAGCCAACACACGCCGTACCAACCCGCCAGAGCAAACACGTGGGTACTGGCAAAGGCACCCAGCCCGCTGCCCACCGCGTAGAACAACATGTAGCAACCGACTAACCGGCTATGAGACTGCGGATGTGCGCTGAAAATCAGACTCTGATTCAACACGTGAATGGCCTGCCCGGCCAGATCGAGCAGCACAATGCCCATAATCAGCCATCCCAGCCCGTAACTCAGCAGGCCGAGCGGCAACCAGGCCAGCACCAAAAGCAACAGACAGATACCCGTTGCCAACTGCCCCAGGCCGCGATCGGCCAGATGTCCGGCACGTACTGCCGCCAGCGCCCCTACCGCGCCCACCAGACCAAAGGCACCAATCACCGAATGTGAAAAATTAAACGGCACCTGACTGAGCGGCAGAACCAGGGCACTCCAGAAAATGCTGAATGCCGCAAACATCAGCAGCGCCAGCATGCCGCGGATCTGCAGCGTACGATCGCGCCACAGCAGCATCAGCATTGATCGCAACAGCGCCGGATAGCTGAGTGTTGAAGGCGCTGTGTGGGGGACGGGCAACAGACGCGCAAGCACCGGCAACAGGAGCAAGGTTACTGCCGCAGAGAAAAAGTAGACCGCTCGCCAGCCGCCGATATCCGCCAGTGCGCCGGAAAGCGTGCGCGCCAATAACAACCCGAGAACTACCCCACCTTGCGCAGCGCCCACTACCCGTCCCCGCTCATGCGGCGCTGACAAGGTGGCGGCGAAGGCGACCAATCCCTGGGTCATGGCGGTACCCAGTAAACCCACCAGCAGCATGCCGACCAGCAATAGCAGACTGCTGTCCGCCCAACCGACTACACAAAGTGCGGCAATCAGCAGCAGTTGCTGAAGCGCCAGCAGCCGATGCCGATTAACCCGATCGCCCAACGGCACCACCAGCAACAAGGCCAATGCACAGCCTAACTGAGTGACAGTGATCACCATGCCCACCGACGCCAGGTTGATATGAAAATCCTGGGCAATGGCGTCCAGCAAAGGTTGAGCGTAATACACATTCGCCACGCTAAAGGCGCTGGCCCCCGCCAGCAATAACACCAGCGACGCAGGCAGACGACTCAGCACCCCGCCCTTCGCGACACAAATCGGATCCAGCGTTTTATCACTCATCGTTTGCTCCAAACCAAGGTGGTTTTATTATTAAACCCAATGAACTTTACGCGCAGAGGTTTTATAATGCAACCAGATATCGCTACAGGAAGGGAAAACCATGAAACGCAAAAGTCTGGAAGATGCACAGTGCCCGGTGGCACGTACACTGGATGTGATTGGTGACTGGTGGTCGCTGCTGATTGTGCGCGACGCCTTCGACGGTGTACGCCGCTTTAGTGAGTTTCAAAAAGGATTGGGGATGGCGAAGAATATCCTCTCCACCCGGCTACGCACCCTGGTGGCGCACGGAATTTTGGAGATTGCCCCCGCCTCAGACGGCAGCGCCTATCAGGAATATATTCTCACCGACAAGGGACGCGCCCTGTTCCCGGTAATTGTCGGCCTGCGCCAGTGGGGGGAGGATTATCTGTTTGAGGCACAAGAGGCAAGATCAACACTGGTAGAAAGCGATACCCGCCAACCGATCCCGCGTATGACGCCAACCGGCAGCACCGGGCAGGTTCTTACGCCGCTGAATACTTTGGTGGTGAAGGCGGGTGATGAATGAAATCCTGTGAGTAAAGCACTACCGTCGTTGCGTCAGATAATTGGCGGGAAAGCGAAAGGATGAAAGATCTAACCTGAGTCTACATGCTGGGGCCATAGCTCCAGCTTCTTCAATGCGTTTTACACTGGCCTAAAATGATTCACCTACTGCAGGACTCTCTTTTTTAAAACGGATGTTAACAATGAGATCTTCCGTAGATTTACCGCTTTCATAACGCCACTTCTGCATTGCCATCCTCATCTCATTGTCAAAAATACCGCTGGAATGAGACTCAAGAAGACGTATGTTCTGGACACGCCCATCTGCATCAACGTCAAATTTAACTCTGGCGAAGTCGGTTTGCGGCTTCTGCTGGGCAGTTACTGAATTTGATGGTGATCTACCGGTCTGTTCACTGCCAGTTCCGATGCAAGCAGTCAGAGATAGCGATAAAAATGCTAACAGCATCATCTTGACGATAGATTTCATCATTGCAACTCACTCCTTAAGTTAGCTCGTGTAACGACCTGTCTCTGGCAGTTTAGTGGCCGAAAAGCAGCTCGGTGTATTTCTTGGAAACGGCTCCGGTGCGTTTACCGCCTTCGCCGTAGTAGCGATCCTCGCGGCACAGTCGCTCTTTGACATCGCAGAAAATGCCATTAGCAAAGGTGAATTCGGTCGGGTCGAAGTCACCTTGCGAATACAGTTTGTTGGCGACTTTCTTGCCGAGATACTTTTCGGTCAATGGGCGGGAAATGCCATCCGTGCCATTCGCACAGGCATAACGGTCGCACAACACGCCTGATGCCGGTGACTTGAGGGATGAGTTTTGCTTCGCATGCGCAGGCAACACGGATGCGGCAAGCAGCAAAGTCAGTGAGAACGAAAGTGCTATTTGATTCAATGAGTCAGCCTCGTTTAATGGCAGAGCGCCCGTTATTTGGAGCATCATACTGCCATAAAAAACAGGGCTTTGACGATGTGCAATTTTAAGCAACCTTCGCAATGCTCCCTGGGTGCTGTATAGTCCGCGTTTTACGGGGATACCATGCCAACTCAATCATCCATTCGCCTGAATAAATACATTAGCGACAGCGGTATCTGTTCCCGCCGTCAGGCTGATCGCTATATCAAACTGGGTAAGGTTTTTATCAACGATAACCTGGCCGCATTGGGTGCGCCGGTATTTATTGGCGATGTTGTGAATGTTAACGGGCAGCAGATAGCACCGTGTAATGATGCAGATCTGGTGCTGATCGCGCTGAATAAACCTGTGGGCATCATCACCAGTATGGGCAAACACGTGCAAAACAACATCGGTGATTACGTTAACCACAGCCAGCGCACCTTCCCCGTCGGCCGCCTGGATAAAGACTCTCAGGGGCTGATTTTTCTGACCAACCGCGGTGAACTGGTCAATAAGATCCTGCGCGCCGGCAACAATCACCAAAAAGAATACCTGGTCACCGTCGACAAACCGCTGACCGATGAGTTTATACAGGGCATGGGAGCGGGCGTGCCGATATTGGATACAGTGACGAAACCTTGCCAAGTGGAAAAAGACGCCCCACAGGTATTTCGCATTACGCTGGTGCAGGGGCTTAACCGCCAAATCCGCCGCATGTGTAAATACTTTGGCTACCAAGTCACCAAGCTTGAGCGCGTGCGCATTATGAACATAAAACTGGAAGGGTTAGCGCTGGGTGAATGGCGGGACTTGACCGAGGATGAACGGGCCGAGTTGTTTAAGCTGCTGGAGCACTCTTCGTCCGAGGATCCAGACCTGCTAAGGGGAATCGAGATACCGCCAGGCAACAATAATCTGTTGCCCAACGATACCCCGTTATAACAAAACCGAATTTATCAAGAAATCAGAATGACCCTCTGATGATATACAAACGGCGCACAATCTAAACCAGCAACCAAAACCGCACCACAGGTCAGTCATCTAAATAAAGCTTTGTTAGTTTTTGCTATTAATTGTGGAATTGTGTTGAACCTTTGGCACAATCTTGTCACAGGAATTATCCCCCTCCCCAGTCAAAAACAGTTAAGCCCACCGGGTAAAGGCGGGATGTATCTTCACTGAGGCTGCGGATCACGCCAGTTTCGTTATCAATCCTTCAAAAGGTTAGTCTCTGAATCACAAAAAGCCTTGAATTTATTCAGGGCTTTTACTTATTCCAAGAGTCCTGCTTGCAAGAATATCTCTCCTACCGGATATCACTAAAAACTTACGACCCAAACATCTAAATATATGTCGCACTCTTCATTAATTGCGAGATATCCAATCGAAAAAAAGGCACTTTGCGATAAATTAAATTATTTATATTCATAGGCTTGCGTAAATTCATCGCGTAATTACACTATTATTACTGGCAGAGAACCAGTCAATCTAGAGTTGCCCTTACCCTTTGCCCTGAGTGACCTTCCTGACTCAGGGCTCTTTTTTAAGGTAGAGAATGAATATGTTTGATTGGTTCGTCTTGGTTATGCTGACTATAATTTCGGCCCTATTTTTTGCTTTGTTTTTTGTCAGTGACATCTGGAGCTATTAAAAAGCCCCGGCGTTTATAGCCAGGGCTTGAATGGTTGCCGGTCTTTCCCGACTCTCACTTCACACCGAGGGGCGCACTTAGAAACTCCCCACCAAAGGGTTCGATAGTGCGTATCAGGCTAAATGCGCCCTTCTGATGCGCTTTCCAGCCACTCCGGGCAATCCCATCTTCGCAGGCTGAAAAGCTTTTTCTGGAGCGGGCAGTGGGAATCGAACCCACATCATCAGCTTGGAAGGCTGAGGTAATAGCCATTATACGATGCCCGCATTGGTCCGCCATCGAGGCCTCGAACCCCGTACCTACAACTTAATGGTCGTTGCTCTTCCTGCTGAGCTAATGGCGGTTTGGTGGCCCTTGCTGGGCTTGAACCAGCGACCGAGCGATTATGAGTCGCGCGCTCTAACCAACTGAGCTAAAGGGCCAAGGCGCTGGATTCTAAAACAACAATATTAGACTTTACAATAGCTAATGCTTATCTTTACAAATGCCCATTAAAAAGCCCCAGCGATTACTGAAGTTTCTGGTGCTCTCAACCGATAAGTTTCAAATCAACTTTCCGGTGAGATTTCTCGTCCTGATAGAAGTTTGTAATAGTCTAATCATTCCGGACACCTTGTTAGAGATATAATGAACAACGCTATGTTCTGCTGCTTCATGCAGCGGCTAAGCCTGTTCATACTGAAATGGATGCAACGTATGGCAGTCGGCGCATGTGTATTGAGCTGCGAAAGGCACGGGCGCTGCCTCTTAATGATGATGCCGTTGCAGTGATGCGAAGAATACCCTGCGGCAACGAATATGTTTTCTCAGAAAATGGAGAACGGGAGGGGTATAAAACAGGGGGGACTTTGAAAACTCACTGCTGCTTTCTGGTATCTCAGATTTTCGTTTTCATGACCTACGCCATACTTGGGCTAGCTGGCACGTTCAGAACGGTACGCCATTAATGGCGTTAATGGCATTAAAGGAAATGGGAGGATGGGAAAAGTTGGATATGGTCACTTGAGCGGTGAGCATTTAAGCAAATTCAGCGGCATCGTCACGTTTTTGGCACAGGAACCAGAAAACGCGAATGATGCCGCCAAAATATCACTTTTAAGTTAATGATTTAAAAAGCAAACAAAAAACATGTCATCTAATGATTGCGCGCAAGCATCAGAATGACCATCGGATGTTGGCATTAACGGCATTAACCTGGGTATCAGAACCGTATTGCCCCTGATAGCCGAGATCCAGGCTAGTGGATCGCGACAGCTTCACGCTCACCCCAACGTCCGCCACCATCAGGTTGTCATCAACCGCGGTGCCCTGCGTGGTAAACGCATCGCTGCCGGCAAAGGCCATACGCGAAGAGGTGGTTTTATCACCGTAGGCATGTTGCCAACCCAATGAACCATAAAGGCTAACGTTCTTCGGCAGTTCAACCGTACCGCGCACGCCCAACGTGGAATAGAAGGTATTCATCGTTTCATTACGCACGCTCAGCGCTGCCGCGCCGCCACTTTCCTCGAAGTTATCCGTATGCAGGCGGATGTAGCTCAGATTGACGAAAGGCTCAAGATTCGCGTCCGACTGCCCAAACCGGTAGCCCGCTTCGGTGAATGCCAGCAGCGAGTCAGCATCATAGTCTGCCTTAAGCCGATCCGAGTAATTACCGAAGTTTACGTTGCGTTCATTTTCCAGCCGGTGCCAGGTGTAACCCAACGCACCGCGTAACGAGAAGGCGCCTTGCTGCCCTGCGGCATACAGACCGAGGTGATAATTATCGCTGTTGGACTTGGAGCGGCGGCTATCGACATCATAATCACCGCGGCTATAACCAAAATATCCACCAACGCGAACACTGCTATCCGCTAATTTATGGTCTGCCCCCAGCAGGAAACCGCTGGTGTTGCCATCGAGTTTTCCGACGTTGTCGTTACCGCTGTTTCTTGCCCATGAGCCAAACGTCTGCCCCCACACGCCGCTGTTTTCGGCCTGCGCCGGTTGAACCAGCGTCATTGCCAATGGCGGAACGGGCAACGTATCGTTATCAAAAGCGCGCAACATGCGCTGATTGAGCACATTGAACAGCATGGTGCTGCCGGCAATCAGGTTAGATTGCATGGAGGGGTAGACCTCACCAGAAAGTTGATTGAATGCCTCACGAGCTTCGGGCGCACTCAATAACAACAGTGAGTTGTACAGAGCTAATGAAGGGCCGCCTTGCGCCAGAGTCGAGAGCGCACCCGCGGTATTCCATTGGTTGTCGGTTTGTGCCACCGTCTGGAAAATACCTGGTTTGCCGCTGCCTTCTCCCGGATTCTCACCACCTGGGTTTTCGCCTCCCGGATTTTCACCGCCTGGGTTCTCACCACCCGGATTCTCACCGCCTGGATTCTCGCCACCCGGATTTTCACCGCCGCCTTTCTGCGCAATCGTCAGATCCACGGCGTTAGCATCGTGTTTGAGCGCCACGTCCAGGAACGCAGATTTTGAGACCGCCTCGGCGAACTGCCCGTCAATTCCCCCTTCCGAGGTTAAAATACGGTAGCTTTGGCCGTTCTGATAGCTGGTTTGCGGGTCCAACGCGGTCACCTGCACTTTGGCCTGATCGCTGATAGTGGTTTTACCCGTAACCACCAGTTTGTCACTGCTGCCATCACCGGCGATATCGACGTCGTAGAAAGATTCACCAATGAAATTCAGATAGCGTTTCAGCGTCAAAGTGCCAATATTCCCGTCACCGGGTGAAATATGGCCACCGGACTGAATTTCTGTCTGACCTAAAGTGCCATTGCCACCCAACGTGCCGCCGGATTTGATTGACGCAGCGCTGCTGTAACCCAGACCATTACTGACGTCGGAACCGGCTGTCGCATTGAGGATCAACGTACCGCCATTCTCGGCACTCAGGGTCTGCACGTCGAAAGGACTGTCTTCTGGCTGCGTATTGATATCGCTGTTAATGATGATTTTGCCGCCACGGGCGGTCACATTCGCCTTGAGCTGAGTCAGGTCGCCGCTCAGCGTCGTCCGCCCGGCGGTGTTGATCACGTCACCTTCGCCAACCATCTTATTGCGGAAATCGTAGTTGTCGGAGGTATGGTTAAAGTACACATAACTACCGAATAACCCACCGCGCAGATTGACCACCGTTTGGGCATCGAGAGTACCCGCACCGCCCGCCGTACCGAGCGTGGGTTCGGTCAGACCGGTGCCAGTATCCATATTGCCGCGGCTACCGATGATTAGCGCGCCCCTGTTCGAACCGGAGCCGGTATCGCCCAACCGCAGCTCGTTAGCCCCGGCGGAGAATGTTCCTCCGTCCACCAGCGACAGCACACCGTTGCCATAGTCCCCCACGTTGACGCTGCCGGCACTGGTAAAGCGCGAGTTCTCACCGGCGATATAGAGCTCGGCAGTTTTCCTCGCCCCTGAGACGCCCGCCACCTCGAGGCTGTCGACGTTGACCGCGCCGCCATTCAGCACGTCCAGATCGCCGTAGAGCGTGAGCGCGCGGCCGACATGCCACTGCGAATTCGCCCCCGTAACCGTGGCTTTCGGACTTAGCTTATCGGTCTCGCCGGGCCCGGAACCGTTGCCGATGCGCGCATCGAACGTGGTGTTCAGCACCGCGCCGTCTTCAATCGACAGTGTGGATCGGGCCCCCAGATCGGTGCCGACGCTGAGAAAATTGCTGACGACTCTGGAACCGGCGCCCGTCGCGACAAGATGACTGTCGTAGCCACGGCTGGAGCCGACGACGATCTCTTTCGCGCTGGCCAGCGCCCCTTCTTCAACTCGCAACGTACCCAGGCCGAGGTTTAAACTGCCACGCAGAACATTTTGATCGTTTATGGCACTCAATACCGCGTTCGGTCCTCTGACCGTGACCAGGCTTTCATAAATTTTGCCGTCTGAGCGGGTGCCGATATTGATGTTATAGCCGCCGACCTGGCCATTATCTATCAACAGGTTTCCACTTTGATTGCGACCGACGTAAACATTCCCGCTGTAGGCTAAGGATTCTGTCACCTTGGATTCACCATCGAAAATAACATCGTCTGCCCGAGCAATATCGGCAGACCCGATCAATAGCAATGGCGCGGAAAAAAGTGCGAGGTAAACTTTGGAAAGCGGTTTTCTTACCGCTAAATGATGCGATATTTTATCTTTCATGTTTTCTCTCCGGCCTAATTAACTTAGTACCATCAAAATTATTATTTATATGAAAAATTCAATGTATTAGAAGTGTAGAGTGCGTAATGCCGCAAACACAAATTGATTGACATCGAGACGCCAGCTTATTGCCCCCCCCCAGCGCTAACGCCTCAATACCTAATTTATTGGGCTTGCGGATCAATACTGATTTCCCCCTCGGCTCACGCCCACAGGAGATTATTTATGCGTGACAACCGGGGTACAGCTCGGCGCGCTCAGCGAGGGTGCCGAGCCTAAAATACCCGGCATCATCAGCGAGGAGCAGTCGAAGATGCGGCCTTTCTCGGTGGTGGCACGGTAAGAGAGCTTTTGTCCACCCAGTGCGTCGGGTTGGGCACCGTTAACATTGGTCACGGTAATTTCGTCTGATGAGCCCAGACCCAGCATTTTGGCCGTTTCCGCCTGTAGCAAAGGTATTGCCTGATCGGTTTTCAACGTTGAACAACCGGCGACCAGTAAAGTCACGGCAAGAGCGATAAATGGTTTCTTCATAAATTATCCTTTTCAACCAAACAGATCCAAACGCTGAATGGTTCTATGTTTTGACTTATCCAAATCCCCACTTAATATATTTCTCTTTCCTAAACGAAAAAACCCTCCTAAAGTAGGGAGGGTGGATAATGAAAGATTATCGGAACCATCCGATACGTTTATACGAAGGAGATAGCTTTGGGGCAGGAGTATGCGCTGGTCGTTGATGACCATCCTCTGGTAGCAAGTGGCATCGCCAATTTCCTTAATACGCATTGTCGATTTAAACATGTCCACATGGCGACCAACGAAGAAAATTGCTATCGCCACATTATGCTAAATGGCCCTCCTCGCTTAATGGTTATAGATTTCTGGTTATCCAATGGTACAGCCCTTAAATTACTCAAAGAGGTGAGTGAGCGTTATTCACAGGTTCGCCTACTGGTGGTCAGTGGCGACGACAACAATGAAATATGGCAAAAGGTGCGAGAGGCCGGTGGTCACGGTTTTGTGCTTAAAAACGAGCCGCCTGAATTATTCGCCGAAGCCGTTTCCGCTCTGATGGAAAATCGAAAATGGTTCCCTCTGGAGCATGGGGAATGTGTAACCAACGCTCACAGTTACCTGCAAAAATTCAATTTAACCCCGCGACAAATAGAAGTATTAATCATGATGATGCGCGGTTTCCCCAATAAGAGAATAGCTTCGCAGTTGTCTATTTCCGAACCCACGGTTAAAGAACACATTAGCAACATTCTAAAAAAAATAGGCGTAAACAACCGGGTGGAAGCCATCACCCTGCTGCATGGCAGGCAGGATCATTCGCAATGAAATTACTTCAATCATTACAAAATGATGAGATCTCCCCACGCGCGCAGATCCGCCTGCTGGACAATACCTTCATGCGGTTGGTCTTCAGCTTTACCGCCGTGCCCTTTGTCGGTATTCCTTTCGCCATTTGGCTCTATTTATTGGGGAAAGAACTCACGCCAATTATTGTCTGGATAGTGATATATTTTCTCTGCGCCTTGGCCATCAGATTATGGCATCGCCGCTATCGTCATGATACCCAGGAAAATAACGCCGCCACAGTGATTAGCCGTTGGTTGCCGCGCATTAATAACGTCGCCTTCGTGCATGGCTTGGGTATTTCATCCTTATATTTAATCACCCCAGAAAAAAACAGCTTCGATTTTTTCCTGTTATTAAACATCAGTATCGCGGCCATCGTCGCCGCCAACGCAACCCATCTGACGCCGGTCATCAGCACCTTTACGCGCTTTTTCTTCGCCTCCTGGGGTGTGCTTAATCTTGGCATTCTCTGGCGATTAAATGATGTCATGCCGATCGTGCTGATGCTCAATTTGCTTTATGGGTTCGCCATTTACCGACACGCATTAACCTCGCATGCCTTCTTTATTCAGCAAGCCTTACTCGAAGAGAAAAGCTCGCGCCTTGCGGAACAATTTCGGCAAGCCAAAGAAGAAGCGGAACAAGCCTTGCTGGATAAAAACCAATTCCTTACTACCGCCAGTCATGATTTGCGTCAACCGGTGCATGCCATGGGTTTTTTGATCGAAGCCATCATCCATAAAAACCACGATGTCACGCTCATCCCCCAGCTATTGGATCTGCAGCAAAGTGTACGATCCGTGCATCTTATGTTTAATTCCTTACTCGATCTCAGCAAAATTGAATCCGGCAACGTCAGCACAGCCACTACCCATGTAGATATTGGTACCCTGCTTGATTCGGTGATGACCCTGTTTCGTGAAGAGGCGAATAGTCGGAAATTGTCATTGCGGGCCTGGCGGCCCAAGCGACGAGTTCTCGTGGTGGGCGATCAGCTACTCATCAGGCAATCACTGATTAACCTGATACAAAATGCACTGCGTTATACGCAAAAAGGGGGCGTGCTGATAGCCATCCGCCCACAGGGGAGTGAATGTCTGTTCGAGGTGTGGGATACCGGCGTTGGCATTGCCGACGAAGAGAAAGGCAAAGTCTTTTCCCCCTATTATCGTCCCGAGCTGGCGTGGAAAATTGACAGTGCCGGCCATGGATTAGGGCTGGCGGTAGTGGCACGCTGCGCCAAACTGATGAAAGTGAAATACGGCATGCAATCCGTTGAAGGCAAGGGTTCACGTTTCTGGATGCGCTTCGCCCTTTACAACGGAGAATGCGAGCTACCAGAAAGCGCAAACAATTACTCAAATGCCATTACTCCCATCCGCTATGCGCCATTATACGGTTCCTGCCTGGTGGTGGACGACGATCCGCTGGTGACCTCCGCCTGGGAGAGTTTAATGAGCACCTGGGGCATCACAGTGCGTTGCGCCGCTTCCGCAGAGGAGGCTTTTGCGATTATCGACGAAGGCTTCTCGCCTTTCGCCGTGCTGTGCGATCAACGACTCCGCTCCGGGGAGAGCGGCTTCGATATCTTGAAAGCGCTGTTTGAGCGCCTGCCGGATACCAGCGGCGCCATGGTCAGCGGGGAATTCAACTCGCCGGTACTGCAAGAGGCCGAGCAGGAAGGCTACCTGGTATTGAGAAAACCGCTGGAGCCGGCGAAATTGCATGCTTTGTTGAGCCAATGGGCGAGCAGTTAGCGAACACAGACTGGCCGGAACGGGGCTCTGGCCCCGCCGCCAAAAAACGCCTTAAACACCAAGCCCCCGCAGGCAATGCCGCGATGTTGCGTACTAACCGATCGACGAACGCATCAAGCTCGGCGGCGGGCAATGCGTTGTGAACTTATGCCTGATAACTCCATAAAATTCCGTCACATAATAAAAAATCCCGCAGTTACGCGGGATTAGATGTGATTGCTGTTATTTAGCGCCAGCCTAAACCGGCCACTAAATCATTCCCACTCAATGGTAGCCGGCGGCTTGCCGCTGATGTCATAAACTACACGGGAAATGCCGTTCACTTCGTTGATGATGCGGTTGGAGACCCGGCCGAGGAAATCGTACGGCAGGTGCGCCCAATGCGCGGTCATAAAGTCGATGGTTTCTACTGCGCGCAGTGAAACAACCCAGTCGTATTTACGGCCGTCGCCCATCACGCCGACCGAACGTACCGGCAGGAACACGGTGAATGCCTGGCTGACCTTGTTGTACAGATCGGCCTTGTGCAGTTCTTCGATGAAGATGGCGTCGGCACGGCGCAGCAGGTCGCAGTACTCTTTCTTCACTTCGCCCAGCACGCGCACACCCAGACCTGGCCCCGGGAACGGGTGGCGGTACAGCATGTCGTAAGGCAGGCCCAGCTCCAGGCCGATTTTGCGCACTTCGTCTTTGAACAGCTCTTTCAGCGGTTCGACCAGGCCCAGCTTCATCTCTTTCGGCAGGCCGCCCACATTGTGGTGCGACTTGATCACGTGCGCTTTGCCAGTGGCAGAAGCGGCAGATTCGATCACGTCCGGGTAGATGGTGCCCTGCGCCAGCCATTTCACATCGGCTTGCTTGCAAGCTTCTTCGTCGAACAGCTCAACGAACACGCGGCCAATGATCTTGCGCTTGGCTTCCGGCTCGTCAACACCGGCCAGAGCGCTCAGGAAGCGGTCTTCCGCTGCGACGTGAACGATGTTCAGGCCGAAGTGGTCGCCAAACATTTCCAGTACCTGATCGGCTTCGTTCAGGCGCAGCAGGCCGTTGTCGACAAACACGCAGGTCAGGCGTTTGCCGATGGCGCGGTGTAGCAGCATGGCGGTAACAGAAGAATCCACACCGCCGGACAGGCCGAGGATCACGTGGTCTTCACCCACTTGCTCGCGGATACGCTCAACCGCATCTTCGATGATGGTCGCAGGCGTCCACAGGGCTTCACACTGGCAAATATCCAGCACGAAACGCTCCAGCATGCGCTGGCCCTGACGGGTGTGGGTCACTTCCGGGTGGAACTGCACGCCGTAGAAGCGTTTTTCTTCGTTGGCCATAATGGCAAACGGGCAGGTGTCAGTGCTGGCAACGGTCACGAAGTCAGCCGGAATAGCGGTCACTTTGTCGCCGTGGCTCATCCACACGTCCAGCAGCGGTTTGCCGGCCGGGCTCAGGGCGTCTTCAATGTCGCGCACCAAAGCGCTTTCGGTGGTGATTTCCACCTGGGCATAACCGAATTCACGCTCGTTGGAACCTTCTACCTGGCCACCCAACTGCATCGCCATGGTCTGCATGCCGTAGCATACGCCCAGCACCGGGACACCGGCGGTAAACACGTATTCTGGCGCGCGTGGGCTGTTGGCTTCGGTAGTGCTTTCCGGGCCGCCGGACAGGATGATGCCGCTTGGATTGAATTCGCGGATTTGCTCTTCGCTAACGTCCCAGGCCCACAGCTCACAGTAAACGCCGATTTCGCGCACGCGGCGGGCTACCAGTTGAGTGTATTGCGAACCAAAATCCAGAATAAGGATGCGATGCTTATGGATATTTTTTGTCATGTGAGGCGAATTCCAGCAACAGAGAAAAAGAGCGAAAATAGTGTTTTCGGGGTGAAGCGTTACGCCCCACCCCGGCTTCTCCCGCAGGAGAAGTTAAAGCATTAACCCATGCGGTAGTTCGGTGACTCTTTGGTGATGGTCACGTCATGCACGTGGCTTTCCTGAATGCCGGCGCCGCTGATGCGCACAAATTCAGCCTTGGTGCGCAGCTCGTCGATGGTGCCGCAACCGGTCAGGCCCATGCAAGAGCGCAGGCCGCCCATTTGCTGGTGAACAATGGCTTTCAGCATGCCTTTGTAAGCCACGCGGCCTTCGATACCTTCCGGCACCAGTTTGTCGGCGGCGTTATCGGTCTGGAAGTAACGGTCGGAAGAGCCTTTGGACATCGCGCCCAGTGAACCCATACCGCGATAGGATTTGAACGAACGGCCCTGATACAGCTCGATTTCGCCCGGAGATTCTTCGGTACCCGCCAGCATGGAGCCGACCATCACACAGGATGCACCCGCCGCGATAGCTTTGGCGATGTCACCGGAGAAACGGATGCCGCCGTCGGCGATAACCGGGATGCCGGTGCCTTCCAGCGCTTCAACCGCGTCGGCGATAGCGGTGATCTGCGGTACGCCCACGCCGGTAACGATACGAGTGGTACAGATGGAGCCAGGGCCGATCCCCACTTTCACCGCACTCACGCCGGCGTCGGCCAGCGCTTTGGCACCAGAGGCCGTAGCGACGTTGCCGCCAACGATCTGCAGATCCGGGTATTTGGCGCGGGTTTCGCGAATGCGCTGCAATACGCCTTCGGAATGGCCGTGGGAGGAGTCAATCAGCAGGACGTCAACGCCGGCAGCGACCAGCGCATCAACGCGCTCTTCGTTACCTGCACCGGCACCAACCGCCGCGCCAACACGCAGGCGGCCATGCTCGTCCTTACAGGCGTTTGGCTTGCGCTCCGCCTTCTGGAAGTCTTTTACGGTGATCATGCCCAGCAGATGGAAGTTGTCGTCCACCACCAGCGCTTTCTCAACGCGTTTTTCGTGCATTCTTTGCAGCACGACTTCACGTGCTTCACCCTCTTTCACCGTGACCAGGCGCTCTTTCGGCGTCATCACGGCGGTAACAGGCTGGTTCAGATCGGTCACGAAGCGCACGTCACGGCCGGTGATAATACCAACCAGTTCGTTCTCTTCGGTCACTACCGGGTAGCCGGCAAAGCCGTTACGCGCGGTCAGTTCTTTCACTTCTTTCAGCGTGGTGGAGGGGGTTACGGCTTGCGGGTCGGTAACTACGCCGCTTTCATGTTTTTTCACGCGGCGGACTTCTTCAGCCTGACGCTCGATGGACATGTTTTTGTGAATGAAGCCCAGGCCGCCTTCCTGCGCCAGCGCGATGGCCAGGCCAGCTTCGGTTACGGTATCCATGGCTGCAGACAGCATAGGGATATTCAGGCGGATAGTTTTGGTCAGTTGGGTGCCAAGCTCTGCGGTATTAGGCAGAACTGTGGAGTGAGCTGGAACCAGTAGAACGTCGTCAAACGTGAGTGCTTCTTTCGCGATACGTAGCATGGGCAATATCTCACCAGAGTGGGCTGTGAAAAAGATAAAATATTGCCGCGGCATTATACAGAGCGTAATCGGTTGCCTCCAGCACTTTCTCACAAAAACTCTTGATTACCTTTTTCAGCCCTGTAGTATCGACCAATTAAGTGGTTGTTTTGGAATTTGATCTGGGTCACATGTCGCTACCTGTCTCGCCGTCTATTTTTACCGTAAGCCGCCTGAATCAGACGGTTCGACAGCTGCTGGAAATGGAAATGGGCCAAATCTGGCTCTCTGCCGAGATCTCCAACTTCTCCCAACCCTCTTCCGGCCACTGGTATTTCACGCTGAAAGACGATCGTGCGCAGGTCCGTTGTGCGATGTTCCGCAACACGAATCGCCGCACCACCTTCCGCCCGCAAAACGGCCAGCAAGTGTTGGTTCGCGCCAGCATCACGCTGTATGAACCGCGCGGCGACTATCAGCTGATTGCCGAAAGCATGCAACCTGCCGGTGACGGCCTGTTGCAACAGCAATTCGATCAACTGAAACAGCGCCTGAGCGCCGAAGGCCTGTTCGACCAACAGTTCAAACAACCGCTGCCCAACCCGGCCAAACGCGTCGGGGTGATCACCTCCGCCAGCGGCGCGGCGCTGCACGATGTGCTGCAGGTGCTGCAACGGCGCGATCCTTCGCTGCCTATCGTTATCTACCCGACCTCGGTGCAGGGTGCGGAAGCGCCATTGCAAATTGTGCGTGCCATCGAAACGGCTAACCGCCGCGACGAGTGTGACGTGCTGATCGTCGGCCGTGGTGGCGGTTCACTGGAAGATCTGTGGAGTTTTAATGACGAACGCGTGGCGCGGGCGATTTTCGCCAGCCGCATTCCGATCGTCAGCGCCGTCGGCCATGAAACCGACGTCACCATTGCCGACTTTGTTGCCGACCTGCGTGCGCCAACCCCTTCAGCCGCCGCCGAACTGGTCAGCCGCAATCAGCAGGAGCTGCTGCGTCAGTTGCAATCCCAGCAGCAGCGGATGGAAATGGCGATGGATTACTATCTGGCCCAGCGTCAGCAGCAGTTCACCCGCATCAACCACCGTTTGCAGCAACAGCATCCACACCTGCGCCTGGCGCGTCAGCAGACGCTGTTGTTCAAACTGCAGCGCCGGCTGGAAGATGGCATGCAGAACCAACTGCGGGTGTCTTCACGCCGCAGCGAGCGGGCGCAACAACGCTTGGCACAGATGCAACCACAGGCACGCATTCACCGTTATCAGCAACGCGTGCAGCAGCAGGAATACCGACTACAGCAGGCGCTGGAGCGACAGCTCAACGCCTGGCGTCAGCGCTTTGGCGTGGCCTGTAGCCAGCTCGAAGCGGTCAGCCCGTTGGCGACGCTGGCGCGTGGCTACAGCGTGACGCAAACCCCACGCGGCGAACTGCTGAAAACCACCAAACAGGCGCAGGTAGGTGAATTACTGAAAACCCGTCTGCAGGATGGCTGGGTGGAAAGCGAGGTAAAAACCATTACCCTGACTAAAAAGCCGCGCAAAAAGCGCGCGACTGAATAGCTCCGCTTATTCCAGCATAAAACTGTTGCCTGGCGCGCCGTTGATCCACAGTTCCCGCGTTTCTCCGGCAGGCAAGCTGAAGGTCAGGGTTCGCCATGCCGGTTTAAAGCGGCCCTCGGTGGTGATGTTCAGCATGATGCGCTGATTGTCACTGAGCATCTCCCAGCGCAGCCACAACGCATCGCCCTGCTGCCAGCCATAACTTTCCCCATCATCTTCGAATAACAACCCAGAAGCGCTGCCACAGCCTTTTTGCGGGTACAATTTAAGCTCACGTCGATCGTCTGCCGTTACGTCAACATGCGCCAGGCGGGATGACAATGGCAATGCCGCACCGGCACGCACCAGCAGCGGCAAGCGCTCCAGTGGGGCTTCCAGCACCACCGTCTGGCCACCACTGAACCATTGGCCGCTGTGGAAGCAGTACCAACCTTCGCCATTATCCGGCAGATAAACCGAACGCGCACGCTGCCCCTGCTCTACTACGCTGGCCACCAGCAGATCGCGACCAATCATAAAATCATCGGTTTCTTTCAGGGTCTGTTCGTCATGCTCATGGTCGAGGAAGGTCGGGCGCAGCATCGGTTCGTCGTCGGCACTGGCCTGCCACAACAGGGTGTAGAAATACGGCATCAGTCGGTAACGCAGGTTAATCGCCTCGCGCACCGCTGGGGTGGCGGCCGGATACATCCAGGGCTCGTTAACCGTCGCGTCGTCGTTCCAGGAGTGAATGGTGAAACGCGGGTGCATCACGCCGTTTTGCACCCAGCGCACCAACAGTTCGGCGTCCGGTTTGTCGCCGGAAAAACCGCCGACGTCGTGCCCCAGGTTATACAGGCCGGACAGACTCATGCCCAACCCCATGCGAATGTTGTAACGCAAAGTCTGCCAGTTGGTGCGGTTGTCGCCGCTCCAGGTCTGGACATAACGCTGCATGCCGGCGCAACCGGAACGCGAGATCAGGTAGGGCCGCAGCTCGGGAGCAAAGCGTTGCTGAGCCTCCATTGAAGCGCGCATCATCAGTAACGGCATCACCGGGCGAATGTGTTTGATGGCGATAGGTGTGCCAAAGCCGTGGCAACGCGCTTCTGAGTCCCACACTTCGTATTCGTTATTGTCATTCCAGGTGGAATCGATGCCCATCTCCAGCAACTGCTGCGTCACGCCCTGCTGCCACCATTGCACCGTCGCCGGATTGGTGAAATCGAGGTGCGAACCTTCGTCATCCCAAAAGCTGGAACGCTCCGGCTGGTCGCTTTCCGAATCGCGGATAAACAGCCCCTGCTCCGCCGCCTGTCGGTACTGCGGATGATCCTGCAACAGGCAGGGTTTGATGTTGGCCGCCAACTTTAACCCGGCATCATGAAACGCCTGACTCAGCTGTTTGGGTTGCGGCACCTTGTCGTAGTTCCAGTTGAACACATAGCGCTTGTTGCCGATCGAGGTGTAACCCGATGAAAGCTGGAACGAATCGCAGGGAATATCATGCTGGCGACAGAGCTGAATAAACTGCTGTAGCTGCTGCTGGGCGTCCGGCGCATCGGTGTAATGCATGGTCGATCCGCTGTACCCAAGGCTCCATTTCGGCCCGAAGTGGGTCTTACCGGTCAGGCGTACAAATGCCTTGGTCACGTCCAGTACCTTAGGGCCGAGGAACAGGTAATAATCGAGATCCCCTGCTTCAGCCTGATAGCGGCGGTAGGCCAGATGGTAGTTGTCGATCTCGTTGCCCAGATCCAGCCAACAACTACTCAGGTTGTCGTAAAACAGCCCGAAACTGGCCTCTGCACCGCGGGTGATGGTAAAGGGCACATGTTTGTAAAGCGGATCGGTGCTGGCGGCGTTGTAGCCCATGGCGTCCAGGTTGCGCATTTCAAAGCGGCGGCCGCTGCGCTCCAGATCGCCGGTCTTCTCGCCCAGACCATAATAGCGCTCGCCGGCAAAGCGGCGCTGGTAGTGCGCCACACCGTCGCCATGCGGGTTGAGCAGGTAGGCGCTAGTTGGTCGATCGGCGGCCAGCGGGCGCCATTCACCGGCGGCGTTGCAGTGCTCCCATTCCAGCCACAGCGGCTGATGCAGGGTAACGCGCAATGCGGCGCTAGTCACCACCAGCCGATCTTCATGCTGTTGCAGTTGATAACCCGGCAGACCAAAACCGGCGATGCTCAGGCGATCACGCCCTTCCCAGGGCACGTCAGTCTGCGGCGCAATGCTCCAGGTACGATCCAGTGCCAATTCGCCATTGCGTTTAATCAACACGCGGAACAGGTCGTTTTCCAGCACGTACAGGCAGAACAGGTGACGTTCGTCGACCAACAGCTCAATGCGATCGGCATACTGACCGGTCAACATCCAGTTTTTTAAGGTTTTCATAGATATCCAACTTAACTATTGAGTGTTTTTTTACCGCCGCGTTCGGCGATTAAGGCAATCAGGAACAGGGCGCCGATCAGATCGAAGAAGCCCATGGCGATAAACAGCGGATTGAAACCGACGGTATCGGAAACCGCACCGATCAGCAGCGTGAACAGGAAGCTGGCGATCCAGGCGCTGGAGCCGCGCATACCGTTGACCGTCGCTACCTGATTTTTATCGAATGATTCCACCACCAGCGCGCTGAGCATGCAGGAGATCACCTGGTGCCCGAAGCCACCGATCGAGATCAGAGCGATCGCCACATAGGGATCTTTGGTTATCGCGACGAACGCCAGCGAGACCATCATGAATGCGCCTGTGACCGAACTGGCTACCACCGAGTTGACGCGGCTGCAGCCAAACCATTTACGGTACAAAGTGGTGAGATAGCCGCTGGCGACGCTGCCGATGTCCGCCGCCAAAAACGGCAGCCAGGCAAACATGGCGATGTGCTTTAAGTCCATGCCACGCTCGGTGGCCAAATACAGCGGCACCCAGAAACTGAACACCGCCCAGGCCGGTTCGGCGAGAAAGGCCGGAATGGCAATACCGTAAAACTTTTTGTTACGGGAAAGAATGGCCAGCGACTTGAGGAAAGGCAGTCGGGGTAATTCCGGCTCGTTGTCTTCGCCGATCAGATCCAGCTCCTGCTGGCTTAAATTGGGGTGCTGCTGCGGCGAGTGGTAGAACCGCCACCACAGCACCACCCAGAGCAGCGCCAGCGCGCCGGAAAACAAGAAAGCGCCCTGCCAGCCAAAGGAGACGTGGGCAATAACGATGATCGGCGGTGCCAGCATGGCGCCAATAGAAAACCCGACGCCTGCCCAACCGGCGGCGATGGGCCGCTCCTTTTTCGGGAACCAGTCGGAAATCGCCTTGGCGTTGGCCGGCGTGGCCGCCGCTTCTGCCCCGCCCATAAAGAAGCGCAAGATCGCCAACTGCACCCAAGTGCCGGCCCCGGCATGCATCATGCAAACCACCGCCCAGATACTGGCGCAGATCAGGAACCCCATCTTCAGGCCGATAACGTCGATCAGCCAACCGCAGATCGGCTGAAACACCGTATAGGCCAGTTGGAACGACGCCACCACCCAGGAGTACTGCTCGGTGGTCATGTTAAGGCTGGTTTTCAGTTCAGGTGCCAGAATGCCCAGCGAATTACGAGTGATGTAGTTGACCGTCACGCCCAGTAAAAACAGCGCCAGCATCCACCAGCGCAGCGATTTGAACTTGCGCCGGCCGGTATCGGCGACCCTTTGATTAATTTCAACACTCATCTGTCTTCTCTCCACGACGGCTGCCCGGTGAAACGGCGTGCCTTTTGGTAGGGTACGTTTTGGTATCGAAGGTATGGGCCGTGGAAAACTGCGGTATGTCTGACAAAGACCAACGCATCACGATCACAACCACATGATTTATTTTCGTTTTATTTATAATTCAGCCCGAAAATTGGACTGATAAATCTATAAAGTTGGTATACCAATTAAGACTAACCAGCCGGAAGCGTGAGCGAAACGAGGTTTTTTGCAAAAATTCTCATGTATAGAATAAAAGCTCGCCATAATGGCGACAGAAGCCTGACAGTACGCTGGAAAAGCACCGTGAAAATATTTTCATTACCGAATTTGAAGGAGATCACAGAATGAACGGAAAGCTGAAAATACAGGAGATCGCCCGCCAAACCGGGCTGTCGATCAGCACCGTTTCACGTGTATTAGCCGGCAAATCCAATACCAGTGCCGAAGCCCGCCAGAAGGTGCTGGCCTGCGCACAACAGAACGGCATTCTGCAGGGCATTTCCAGCGGCAGGCTGATGCTCAATAACGTGATGGTCTTCGCCCCCCAGCGCGCTTTTGATGTGCGCACCGATATCTTCTACTACAAGGTGATCCAGGGGATCTCCGCCGCATTAGCTGAGCATGAAGTGCGGATCCGCTATTGTGGGCTGGAAGAACTGCACAGCGACGGCGCGCTGTTTTTGGAAAAAATGAGCGATCCGCAAACTCAGGCGGCGCTGATTATCGGCATCGATGACGAACACATTCACCAGTTGGCCGCCGACCTGAATAAACCCTGCGTACTGATTAACTGCACCGACCGCCAGATGCGCCTCGACAGCGTGTCACCCGATCACCAACTGATTGGCGAGTTCTCCGCCAACTATCTGATGCAACAAGGGCACAGCCATATTTTGAATCTGCAATGCCTGCGCCGCCACACCATGGAACTGCGGCTGGCGGGTATTAAACAAGCCTATGCGCGGCACAATATCGCCTTTGACGACGGCCGCCATCTGGTGACCACTTCCGGCTTCGGCAGCGAAGAAGCCGAACAGGCGCTTACCACCTTTATCAACCGGGTCAGTCAGCGCTCACAGCTGCCAACGGCCATTCTTGCCGGTGGCGACTACATGGCGGTCGGCGCGGTCAAGGCGCTGAACAAACTGCAGCTGAGCGTGCCGGGCGATATCTCGGTGATGAGCACCGACGGCTTTAATCTGGCGGAAATTCATGACGTGCCGCTCACCTCGGTGCATGTGCCGCGTGACGAGTTGGGCTATGAGGCCATTCAGCTACTGCAACGCCGCATGCTGCGCGCCGATGCGCCCCCGTGCAACCTGCTGCTGCACGGCAACCTGGCGGTTCGTGCCTCGGTCAAACGCGTCAGTCCCCATAAAACCAGCCCAGCGGTCAGCACTCACGATCACCGTCTTTACGATGTCTGAACTACACTTAGTGGCTGAATCCTTATAGATAACCTGTAGCTTGAAAGATGACGGGTAAACTTTTTTGCTTAAGGAGAGCCACTATGCCGACCCTAACCGCACGAGCGGTCATCCCCCCTTATATGCTGCGCCGGATCATTGAGCACGGCAGCCTGCCGCAGCGCGACTGCGCATTACACACCCTGAATCACGTTCAAAGCCTGCTCGGCAATAAGCCGTTACGCGCCCCCGGAGCGAAAACTTCGACCGGCGGTGAAGTTATCCGCGATATTTTTGATGCCGAAAACGGTACCCAACTGCCGGGTAAACAGGTGCGTAATGAGGGCCAGGCCAGTAATCATGACGTCGCAGTGGATGAAGCTTACGACTACCTCGGCGTGACCTACGATTTCTTCTGGCAGGCATTCAAACGTAATTCTCTGGACAATCGGGGTCTGCCGCTGACCGGCAGCGTACATTACGGCAAGGAATACCAAAACGCCTTTTGGAACGGCCAGCAGATGGTCTTCGGCGACGGTGACGGCGAAATATTTAACCGCTTTACCATCGCCATCGACGTGGTTGGCCATGAACTGGCGCACGGCGTCACCGAGAGCGAAGCAGGGCTAATTTACTTCCAGCAGGCCGGTGCGCTAAATGAGTCGCTGTCCGACGTGTTTGGTTCCCTGGTTAAACAATTCCACCTCAAACAGACCGCGGATAAAGCCGACTGGCTGATCGGCGAGGGACTGCTGGCAAAAGGCATCAACGGCAAGGGCCTGCGTTCCATGTCTGCCCCCGGTACGGCTTACGACGATCCGCTGCTGGGGAAAGATCCGCAGCCGGCCGATATGAAAGACTACATTCAGACCAGAGAGGATAACGGCGGCGTCCACCTCAACTCCGGCATTCCCAACCGCGCCTTCTATCTGGCGGCCACCGCTCTGGGCGGCTTTGCCTGGGAGAAAGCCGGTTACATCTGGTACGACACTCTTTGCGACAAGTCACTGCCGCAGGACGCTGACTTCGCCACCTTTGCCCGTACCACGGTGAAACATGCCAAACAGCATTTCGACAGTACCGTAGCGGATAAGGTGCAGCAGGCCTGGCACCAGGTGGGGGTGGAGTAATGAAACCCTTGCCGGCACTCAATCAGGATACGGTCATTGAGCTGGCGCGTGAAGGCGGCTTCGCCTTTATTCCCAAACTGGCGGGCCAGCGGCGCATTACGCTGGCCGACATTACGCCAGAGCAACGGCAGCGCCTGAATCAACTGTTGAACCAGGCGCTGCCCTACGCCCAGGAAGAGGGACAACCGGGTTCACCCGGCTGCGGTGACCAACGTTATTTTCGCGTGCAGATCAGCTACTACAGTCAGGCCCTGTGCAGTGAAATCGTACTGCTGATCCCGGAAACCAGCGCCCCGCAGGCGTTGGTCGACCTGTGGAAAACCGGTCAGGTGGATGAGTGAACGCTTACAACGGCTGATAACTGAATAACACCCGCTTTTTGGATATCAACCCATGGCCGTTCTGGCACAGGTAGTCCACCGCGCCACAGGCCTTAAGCTCTTGTAGCAACTGCCCGCAATCCGGGCAGTGGCCCAATTGCTGATAATCGCTGTTACAGGCGGTGCAATGGTAGTGACCATTCACCCACTCCATCGTTTTATCGCATTGCGGACACTGCGCTTCCATAGTCACTCCCTGGTTAAATCACGCCCCATGAGCGTAAGAAATAGATGCCCAATGCGGTAGTGAAAAACGAGCCGACGGTGGTGATGGCAATAATATTCGCCGCCAGCGTGGCATTGCCCCCCATCGCACGAGTCATCACATAGCTGCCAGAAGCCGTAGGCGTGGCCGAGAACAGGAAGATAATCCCCAGCGCCGCGCCGTGAAAACCGCACAGCCAGCCACTCAGCGTCATTATCACTGGCACGACAAACAACTTGGCCGAAGAGGACAGCGCCGCCACGTTAGACGAACGAAACATGGCGCGCAGATCCAAGCTTGCCCCGGTGCAAAGCAATGCCAGCGGCAACGACAGTGCCGAGATATAGCTGCCGGTCTGCCGAATTACCTGAGGTATCCCCAGACCGGTCTGCGCATAAGCCAGCCCGCACACCAGGCCGATAATCAGCGGATTGGTGACGATACTGCGCAACAGCGACAGGCGGCTGATCCGCTTGCCCCGCCCGCCTTGCAGGCTGCGCGTGAGGGTAATCACTGACAGTATGTTAAACAGGATCACCGTCACCGTCAGGTACAACGATCCTAACGCCACGCCCTCACTACCGTAAGCGGTCATGGCATAGGCCAGGCCGACAATGGCGGTATTAGCACGAAAGCCCCCCTGCACAAAGACACCGCGCTCACGTGGCTCTTTAACCAGCCAGACGGCAGCCACTTCCAGCAACAAGAAGGTGACGAGAGTACCGATAGCGCCGAATATCACCAGCGGCAGGTTGCCCAACAGCTGTGGGTGGTTGGTAGCGATGCTGAAGAACAACAGACAGGGCAGCGCCAGGTTAAACACCAGTTTGGTGGCGCCGTCAATAAAACGGTCGTCCATCAAACGCCAGTGGCGCAGCAATATGCCCAGCAACATCATTAACAGATTGGGTACGGTGACGTTGAATGCAAAACTCCAAGTTTCCCAGGACATGATGTTCCTTCAGGCTAACGGCGGTAAGAGTCAGATAATAAAACGATTTCGACCCAATAAAAAAGGGCGCGGTAGTGATACCGCGCCCCTAATACTGATTATTAGCCTTTTTTCAGGTGGCTCATCAGACGTTTACGCTTGCGCATCTGGTTCGGCGTCAGCAGGTTGCGCTTGCCGGCGAACGGGTTCTCACCCTCTTTGAACTGGATGCGGATTGGCGTCCCCATCACCTTCAGAGAACGGCGGAAGTAGTTCATCAGGTAGCGTTTGTACGAATCGGACAGATCGGTCACCTGGTTGCCGTGGATCACCACAATCGGCGGGTTATACCCACCGGCGTGCGCATATTTCAGCTTCACGCGGCGGCCACGTACCAACGGCGGTTGGTGATCGTCGGCAGCCATCTGCATGATTTTGGTCAGCATTGAGGTGTTCACGCGGCGGGTCGCACACTCGTAAGCTTCCAGTACCGAAACGAATAAGTTGCCAACGCCGCTGCCATGCAGGGCTGAGATAAAGTGAATGCGGGCGAAATCGACAAAGCCCAGACGCAGATCGAGCATCTCTTTCACGTGATCGCGATCTTCCTCGCTCATGCCGTCCCACTTGTTGACCACAATCACCAGTGAGCGCCCACTATTGAGGATAAAGCCGAGCAGCGAGAGATCCTGATCGGAAATGCCTTCGCGTGCATCCACCACCAGCAACACCACGTTGGCGTCTTCGATCGCCTGCAGTGTTTTGATTACCGAGAACTTCTCTACGGTTTCCGTCACCTTGCCGCGCTTACGTACCCCGGCGGTGTCGATCAGCACGTATTCGCGTTCGTCGCGGACCATCGGGATATAGATGCTGTCACGGGTCGTGCCTGGCATGTCGTAGACCACGACACGATCTTCGCCGAGGATGCGGTTAGTCAGTGTGGACTTACCTACGTTAGGACGACCCACGATAGCCAGCTTGATTGGCAGATCCTGCGGGTTGAAGTCGTCTTCCGGTTCTTCTTCTGCGCCTTCGAGGGTTTCACCTTCTTGCTCGGCCCAATAAGCGGCGTTAGCCTCTTCTTCGGTCAGCTCGACTTCTTCCGGCTTTTCACCGACAAACGGCACCAGTACGTGCTCGATCAACTGCGCTACGCCACGACCGTGGGAAGCCGCGATCGGATGCACGTCGCCCAGACCCAGCGAATAGAAATCGGCGGCGGCCATGTCTGGATCCATACCGTCGGTTTTGTTGGCGACCAGGAAGGTGGATTTCTGACGGTTGCGCAGATGCTGGGCAATGCCCAGATCAGCCGGCATCAGACCAGCGCGAGCATCAACCATAAACAGCACGATGTCTGCTTCTTCGATCGCCAGCAGCGACTGACCGGCCATGCGTGTTTCAACGCCATCTTCGGTGCCGTCAATGCCCCCGGTATCGACGATAATAAATTCATTACCCTCAACCTCAGCACGACCATACTTGCGGTCTCGCGTTAGCCCGGGGAAATCCGCCACCAGCGCATCGCGCGTATGGGTTAAACGGTTAAACAAGGTGGATTTACCCACATTCGGGCGCCCTACTAGCGCGACGACAGGTATCATTGTGAAGCCTCATTACTTAATAATCAATGCGTTACTACACTATGGATAGACACCAGAAGTGCAGCTTATAAAATACGAAACGGCCCCTGAACACTCAGGAGCCGTTTTCCCCTTCATCTTTCGCGCCGCAGCGGCGTTGCCTGCGCACCTTCTCCCCAGTCACTTAGTTCACTAAGCTCCTGGGGACTCATGCGCTTGCCGCCTGACTGCAACCCGAAATCTTTCGGGTGCAAGAAGGGTCGCGACGATCGACGTTAGCGGGTGAAAGCGTAAACTTTTCCGCCTCGGGCCTGAATAACCAGCTTATCGCCAGCTACCACCGGCGCAGACAGGAAACCGGAGCTATCCACTTCCTGCTGAGCAACAAAACGGCCGTCCGTGGTGTTAATCCAGTGCAGGTAACCTTCAGAGTCACCGGTCACCAGGAAACCATTGTACATTACCGGCGGAGTCAGGTTGCGGTGCAGCAAATCGCTCTGCGTCCATACGGTCACGCCACCTTCAGTGCTCAACGCCACCACGCGATCGTTCTGATCGATAAGGTAGATGCGGCCTGCATCAACGATAAAATCGTTCACCGAGCCCAGTTCACGCTTCCACATGATCTGGCCGGAACGCAGATCTAACGCCGTCAGGTTGCCATTGTAACCTAATGCGTAGACAACGCCCTCAACAATCACCGGCGTAGTGTCGACATCGTTCAAACGATCGATTTCGGTCGCGCCGCTCGGCTGTGAAATACGTTGCTGCCAAATCAACTGACCTTGCTGCATCAGCACGGCATTTACGCGACCGTTATCACCGCCAACAATGGCTGCGCCAAAGGCAACGGCCGGCGCGGATTCACCGCGCAACGACAGTGAAGGCATGTCCAGGTTAACCGTCCACTTCACCGCGCCGTCAGATTCGTTCAGCGCCTGCAGCAGGCCGTTGGAGGTGTGGATCAGTACCATACCGTCGCTGATCACCGGACGTGAAATCGCTTCGCCGGCCACCTTGGTCTGCCAGGCTACGGTACCGTCTGAGGTATTGAGCGCGTAAACCACGGCTTTCTCACTGCCGACATAAGCCTTGTCGCCCGCGACCGCCATACCGCCCGACAGCAGTGCCGGCAGGTTGCTGGACAGGAAGCCGGTTTTCTCAGAGAGATCAACCTTCCACTTTTCGTTACCGTTATCGGCATCCAGTGCTTTCACGATGCCATGACGATCGGCGGCGTAAATAGTGTTGTCCTGGAAAGCAGGACGCAGGTGAGAATAGAACTCACCAACACCGTCGCCGACCGAGGTTCTCCACGCCTTGTTAGGCGTGAACTGATTTTCAACTTTCGGCAGCGGCGACATGGTAACCACGTCTTCTTCACTGTTAAACAGCGAGCAACCACTCAGCAAGGCAACGGAAACCAGTCCGACCAAGAGTGTTTTACGCAATTGCATGGGAATTCCCCTTAGCTGGACAAGTTATTCAATTTCATGCGCAGCAGAACCTGCAGCGCCTGAGAAGCGTTAGACTCAATGCCTTTACTGTAAGCTTCGCGTGCACCTTTGGTGTCACCTTTAGCCAACAACACGTCGCCGCGCGTATCCTGCGCCATCGCCGCCCAGCCTTCGCCTTTCACGCCATCCAGCGTTTTCAGCGCGTCATCCAGTTTTTTCTCCTGCAACTGGACACGCGCCAGACGCAGGTTAATCATCGAAAGCATGTTTTCGTCTTTGGTCTGGCCCTGAGCCAGCACCAATTGTTGATCTGCCTTGGCAAACTCATTCTGCTCAACAAAATGCTTCGCCAGCTCCAGAGAGGCCAGCACGCCGTAGCTGTTGCTGTTGGCCTGGGCAAACTTCTCCGCGGCAGCGACATCATCCGGCTTACCGACAGCCAGACGATCGCTGGCTTCCTGATAAGATTGGGACGCAGCCATCATGTTGGAGTTTTCGTGGCTCTGCCAGTAACGCCAGCCGACCAGGGCACCAATTCCGAGCACCACGCCCACTGCCAGCGCTTTGCCATTTTCGGCAAAGAACCGACGCACGGCGTCGACTTGTTCGTTTTCAGTGGTATAGACTTCCACGGTGTCCTTCTCCTTAACCTAACATCAGAGCCAGGCGCACTGCGACTTCGCTTTGCGCCAGCGTTTCTTGTTCACCACTGCGCAGGTCCTTAACCACCACCTGCTGGGCTGCGACTTCGTTCTCACCCAGGATCAAGGCGACGCGCGCGCCCCACTTATCCGCACGGGTGATCTGCTTCTTAAAGTTACCACCGCCGTAGTTGGTCATCAGTTTGAGCTGCGGCGCTGCATCACGCACGCGCTCCGCCAGCTGCATTGCTGCACTCTGAGTACCAGCACCGGAGGAGATCACATATACGTCAATGGTCGCCGCAGCCTTGAATTCCGGGTTAACCGCCTGAACCAGCAGCACCAGACGCTCCAGGCCCATGGCGAAACCGACCGCCGGCGTTGCACGCCCGCCCAATTGCTCTACCAGACCGTCATAACGACCACCGGCACACACCGTACCCTGAGCGCCCAGACTGGTGGTTACCCATTCGAATACCGTGCGGTTGTAGTAGTCCAGACCGCGCACCAGGCGTTCATTGATGGTATATGGGATGCCTGCCTGCGCCAAAAGTTCACACAGACCTTCGAAGTGGGCTTTGGAATCTTCATCCAGATGCTCGGACAGCCGAGGCGCGTCGTTCAACAGCGCCTGCACTTCCGGGTTTTTGGAGTCCAGTACGCGCAGCGGATTGCTGTACATACGGCGTTTGCAATCTTCGTCCAGCTTCTCTTGATGCTGTTCCAGGAATGCCACCAGAGCATCGCGGTAGTTGGCGCGCGCTTCCAGTGAACCGATGGAATTCAGCTCCAGCTTGACGTGCTCGGAGATCCCCAGCGCTTTCCACCAGCGGGCGCTCAGCAGGATCAGCTCAGCGTCGATATCCGGGCCCTGCAGGCCAAATACTTCAGCCCCCAGTTGATGGAACTGGCGATAGCGGCCTTTTTGCGGACGCTCGTAGCGGAACATCGGACCGACGTACCACAGACGCTGCTCCTGATTGTACAGCAGACCATGTTCGATGCCGGCGCGAACGCAACCAGCCGTGCCTTCCGGACGCAGCGTCAGGCTTTCGCCGTTGCGATCGTCGAAGGTATACATCTCTTTTTCCACGACGTCGGTCACTTCGCCGATCGCGCGTTTGAATAACGGGGTCTGCTCTACAATCGGCAAGCGGATTTCGCTGTAACCGTAGCCGCTAAGCACCTGCTTGAGGATGCCTTCAATACGCTGCCATAATGCCGTTTCTTCCGGCAGGTAGTCGTTCATGCCGCGAATGGCTTGAATGTTCTTTGCCACGTGAGTTCTCTGTCCGTTGTCTATAAAAATGAACCCGATTATAGGGACTTTGCCGCTCCGTATTCAACGCGAATACCGAGTTCTGCTCCCGGGTTCATAAACAAGCGGGCTAAAAAGCCCGCCGTATCGGTGTAATGCTTATTTTTCCAGCAGGTTGACCGCGATGCGATTGCTTTCATCCATCATCGACGCCTTGGCGCGAATTTTGGCTTCCAGTTGGTCAATCATCTGCTCGTTGTCGAAACGTTCTTTCTGGCGCACGCCATCTTCGTAGAAACCGCTCTTTTTATGGCCACCGGTCACGCCCAGCGTGGAAACCAGCGCTTCGCCCGGGCCATTGACTACACAGCCGATAATTGAAATGTCCATCGGCGTGATGATGTCTTCCAGACGCTGCTCCAACGCGTTGACCGTGCCGATAACGTCAAACTCCTGACGTGAACAGGTCGGGCACGCGATAAAGTTAATGCCTCGGGCGCGGATGCGCAGTGATTTCAGAATGTCGAAACCGACCTTGACCTCTTCCACCGGATCGGCTGCCAATGAGATGCGCAGGGTATCGCCAATGCCTTCCGACAGCAGCAACCCCAAACCAATCGCCGACTTCACTGAGCCACTGCGTGCGCCACCGGCTTCAGTGATGCCCAGGTGCAACGGCTGATCGATACGCGCAGCCAACAGACGATAGGATTGCACCGCCAGGAACACATCGGATGCCTTGACGCTCACTTTGAACTGGTCGAAGTTGAGACGATCAAGGATATCAACGTGGCGCATGGCAGATTCGAGCAGCGCTTCCGGCGTAGGTTCGCCGTATTTTTCCTGGATGTCTTTTTCCAGCGAACCACCATTAACCCCGATACGGATTGGGATGTTTTTATCCCGCGCGCAGTCTACGACCGAACGGATACGCGACTCGTTACCGATATTGCCCGGGTTGATGCGCAGGCAGTCTACGCCATACTCGGCAACCTGCAGCGCGATACGGTAATCGAAGTGGATATCGGCGACCAGCGGCACGTTAACCTGCTGCTTGATCAGTTTGAACGCCTCGGCGGCATCCATGGTGGGAACTGAAACGCGGACGATATCAACGCCCACACGCTCCAGTGCTTTGATCTGATTAACCGTTGCTTCAACATCAGTGGTACGGGTGTTAGTCATCGACTGCACGGCAATCGGCGCACCATCACCAATAGGCACATTGCCGACGTAAATTCGCGTTGATTTTCGACGGATGATGGGCGATTGGTTATGCATTACTTAACTCTCCATTGTTGCCCTGACTCAACGACAATGGCCGCGCAATTACTGCGCGGCAACGGTCAGACGAGCAACACGGTTTGACTTAACAAACCGGCTTAAATCAACCGGCTTACCTTGATATTGAATCTGTACTGCGGCCGGTGCGCCGATGGTCAGTTTGTACGGCGCGGTACCCGTCAGGCTCAGCTTGCCGCCGCTTTTCTGGCTGCCGCTGTACAACGTTTTACCGTTGGCATCACTCACCTGCAACCAACAATCGGCGGAGAACTCCATAACCAGCGCGTTGGGATCAACAGCCGGGGCAGTCACGCCCGCGTCGGCAGTTGGCAAAGGCGCAGTTGGAGCCGCGGGCGTTGTCTCAGGCAGCGTCGTCTGGCTTGGTGAAACCACCGCCGGCTGCTGCGCAGTTGTACTGTCGCTAACGGCCGGAGTCTGAGGTTGCTGTGGAGCAACGCCGGTATCTACCGGCGTGGAACCATTGTCAGCCAGAGGCGCACTGTTGTCGGCATTGCTGTCGGTCAACGGCACTGACTGGCCTTCATTGTTTTGTGAAAGCTGCGCAGAGGATTGATCGGCCATGGTGACGATCTCTTCCTGCTGGGCCTTGTGGTTTTGCCACCACCAGGCACCGGTCAGGCCAACCACCACGAAAACGATCAGCCAGGTGAAGCTCATTAACCAGCCGTCGCGTTTTTTGCGGCGCTTGCCCAATGAGAAACTCTGCATTGGGGCAACTTTCGCCACCTTCAGCGGAGCCTGCTTGGCCAGCATCGGCAGCAGTTCATCCTCTGGCAAACGCACCAGCTTGGCATAGGAACGGATATAACCCCGCACGAAGGTTGAAGCCAAATCTGCGGACAGATTGTCTTCTTCGATATCGCGCACGGTAGACATTTTGAGGCACAGGCGTTCTGCAACGGCCTGTTGACTCAACCCGAGTTGTTCACGGGCCTGACGCAGACGTTCGCCTGTCGTCATTGATACAGTTTTATCTTGGGAGGCTTCAGTATTCATTAGCTAAGAACTGCTGGTACTGTTTGGATTGTGGAAAACTTCGCGATAACTGCTTGCCATAGCGTTGCACGCTATCCTGGCGCCCGGCTAACGCGGCGAAACGAATCTGTAACCATAAGCTGTCGGCGCTAGCCGGCAGAACATGCTGATAACTATCGAGTAAAAGTTGCGACTGTGCGCGATTCCCTTCTCCAAATTGCTTTTCTGCCTCCACCAAAAGTGGAGTGCCTTTGTCCGGATCGATCTTCATCGCACGCATTAACAAGGTACGTGCTTCATCGTTCTGACCGGCCTTGAGAAAACAGTAACCTGCGTTTTCCAGGCTGTCGGCAACCTGACCGTAATCCGGTGCTACTGCCGCAGCGCTAAACTGCTGTTGTGCCGGTACATACTGCCCTAAACTGCAAAGAAACGCACCGTAATTATTCAGCACGGTGCCATTGTTCGGCGCAAGTTTGAGCGCTTGCTGATAGCGCTGTTCGGCCGCGCTATTTTCGCCCATTCGCTGCTCATAAAGCGCCATGCCCAATTGGGTACGGTAATCCTGTGGGGCAGCATCTGCCGCTTTCTCCAGATTCTGTCGCGCGGCGGGTAAATCGCCCTGCTTGAGATATTCCAGACCCAGTTGCAAACGCGTCTGACCCGCTTGCGACTGTGCGTCTTTTTCTTCCGGCGTTGAACCAGAACAGCCGGCCAGTAAACCGGCCGCCAGCAACGTTCCCCACAGAGTCAGCTTCATGCCTGCATTCATTTCCTTGTCAGATGTCATCTGGCCGCCTGAATACATAACAGACTGTAAGATAACAAAAAAATCATGCTATAGGGTTCAGACCGCACGTACTGATATAGGTTCCCCGGCCATTTTCTTTTTCAGGGTACGCTTGGTACGGTCGATCACTTCACCCGCCAGTTGCCCGCAGGCGGCATCGATATCATCACCACGGGTTTTACGAACAATAGTCGTAAAGCCGTATTCCATCAACACTTTGGAAAAACGATCCACCCGGCTGTTGGAGCTGCGGCCGTAAGGTGCCCCCGGGAACGGGTTCCATGGGATCAGGTTGATCTTGCATGGCGTATCCTTGAGGACTTCTGCCAGCTGGTGCGCGTCGTCGGTGCTGTCGTTGATGTGGTCCAGCATCACGTACTCAACCGTTACCCGGCCCTGGTTGGCATTGGATTTTTCCAGGTAGCGACGTACCGCCGCCAAGAAGGTCTCGATATTGTATTTACGGTTGATCGGCACGATATCGTCGCGGATCTTGTCGTTCGGCGCATGCAGGGAGATAGCCAACGCAACGTCGATCATATCGCCCAACTTGTCCAGTGCCGGCACCACGCCAGAGGTAGACAGGGTCACACGGCGCTTGGACAGGCCAAAGCCGAAGTCGTCCAGCATGATTTCCATTGCCGGTACCACGTTGTTCAGGTTGAGCAACGGCTCCCCCATCCCCATCATCACCACGTTGGTGATCGGACGTTCGCCGGTCACTTTCAGCGCGCCGATAATTTTTGCCGCACGCCAAACCTGGCCAATGATTTCCGACACGCGCAGGTTGCGGTTAAAGCCTTGCTGAGCGGTCGAACAGAATTTGCATTCCAGGGCACAACCCACCTGGGAGGAGACACACAGAGTCGCACGGTCGCCGTCCGGGATATACACGGTTTCGACCTGCTGATCGCCCACTTTGATCGCCCATTTAATGGTGCCATCGGCTGAGCGTTGTTCTTCCGCCACTTCTGGCGCACGGATCTCGGCGACGCTTTGCAATTTATTGCGCAGGACCTTGTTAATGTCGGTCATCTGCTCAAAGTCATCGCAGCAATAGTGGTACATCCACTTCATGACCTGATCGGCACGGAAGGGTTTCTCGCCCATTTTGGCGAAAAACTCACGCAATTGCTGACGGTTCAAATCCAGCAGGTTAATTTTGGCCACAGCCGGTTGTTCCGCGTTAACGGATTGAGTAGTCAGCGAATTATTTTCAGACACGATGTGCTCGGACGTGATGGGTTCTAACATAATTGATCTCTGGCCTCGTTGTTACACGTTACGGCGCGAAAGAGTGGAAAGTAAGTGCGTCGTTCAACCCGCATCAATTGCGGTGACGGCGCTAAAAGCGCGCCCCTGACAAGAAGCCTCATCAGGGGCGCGGCATTGTACAAATTTTAGTAGCAGCTTTCCACGTCTGAAAGACATTCAGGGCATTTTTATTGTTTCAGCCGATGAATGAAAAATTCGAGTAGCGGTGCTGCATACTGCACCTGTGCCAATCGGGGCGAATATATCGCCCCCTACAACTTGAAAGGCGACGGGCAGATTAACGTGAGCAGATTTCGCTCTCATTAAAGAAATACGCGATTTCGCGCTGTGCAGATTCTACTGCGTCAGAACCGTGTACGGCGTTGGCAGTGAAGCTGTCCGCGTAGTCAGCACGCAGGGTGCCGGCCAGTGCGTTGTCCGGGTTGGTTGCGCCCATGATGTCACGGTTACGCTGTACTGCGTTTTCTGCTTCCAGAACCTGAACCACGATCGGGCCAGAGGTCATGAACTCAACCAGGCCATCGAAGAATGGGCGGCCTTTGTGCTCAGCGTAGAAGCCTTCGGCTTGTTCGCGAGTCAGACGCAGCATTTTGGATGCGATGATTTTGAAACCGGCACGCTCAAAGCGAGCATAGATTGCGCCGATATCGTTGTTAGCTACAGCGTTTGGTTTAATGATGGAAAAGGTACGTTCTACGGTCATGATGGCCTCTGTATAACTTCCAAAACAGGCCGGTCTGCAAACAGGGTGCCGGCCTTCTCAAGTGGCGCAGATTATATGTGCGCTGCCAACGCTTGCCTACGGGAAAATCAACATTTCATTAAAAAATCATTATCTTTATTCTTCACTTTGCGGCCCAGAGCACAGGTTATGAAAACTTACCTTAATCGAGGGTGAAGTCACGCAATGCCACCTGACCACTCTCATCGAGCACGCTGAGCTGGTAACGACCAGGTTGGGTCAGCGTCTGCAGCAGCGACTCCCCTTCCCCCACCAACTGGCCATTGAGGAACCACCAGCGCTGTCCGCCGCCGCCCTGGGCGCTGACCCGCAAATCCAGCGTATTGTTACCCGGCAGGCGACGCAGTATCGCGCCGTCACGCACGCCCAGCATTAACAACGGCGGTACTTCTTGCTGCTGCAACGGTGGGCACTGCGGATCAATAGCCGACAAGCGCTGCGCGCGACGCTCAGCCGGAGGCAACCAGGGTTCCAGCGGCGTAGGCCACAGTGCCAGCCGACGCGGCGTGGCCCCCGGGCAATCCGCCGCCACCCGCAATCCACGCGCGTTCAACCAGATTAGCGGCTGGCTGCCCAGCACGCTTTCCTGACCGGGTGCGGGCAGCGTCGGCGGGAGAGTCCCGTCGAGAGTCCAGCTCAGACGTCGTTGGCGGCAATTGCTGTCCCCGGCCGGCAGTGGCTGACCGCCCGGCCAGCAGATCACCGCACGGCTGACGCTGGCGGGGCGCGGATCGGCCGGGATCCCTTCGCCACGCTGGCGTAAAGAGGTCAGCAGCAGATTATTGACCTGATTGAGCAGGGGCACCGCCGTGGCGAAGCCGAACTGCCCGGCCACCGGGGTACCGTCCGGTCGCCCCACCCAAATGCCTATCGTATAGCGCGCGTTAACACCGATGGCCCAGGCATCGCGGTAGCCGTAACTGGTGCCGGTCTTCCACGCCAGCGGCACGCTGGCGGGTAACGCCTCATCCGGCAACGGGCGAGCCTCTCCCGCCAGTATTCGCCGTACAATCCAGGCGGCGCCCGGCGACATTAACTGACGATCGTAAGTCCCTTGCTGAGGGGTAAAGCGCAGCGGTGACACCCGGCCCTGACGAGCCAGCGCGCTAAACCCGGCCACCAACTGATCCAACCGGGCACCGGCCCCGCCCAGGATCAGCGCCAGGCTCGGTTCGGCGTGTGCCGGCAACCGCAGTTCAACCCCCACATTACGGAGATTGGCGGCAAAGCGCTTCGGCCCGTAGGCTTCCAGTAGTTGTACCGCCGGTAAATTAAGCGAACGTGACAACGCTTCGCTGGCACTGACCGGGCCGTGAAAACCGGTATCAAAATTACCGGGCCGATAATCCCCAAAACGGCGTGGTACGTCCTGTAACAGAGATTCGGCGTGGATCAGACCGTCGTCCAGTGCCAGGCCATACAAGAAGGGTTTTAGCGTCGAACCCGGCGAACGCCAGGCAGCCACCATGTCGACATGGCCAAAACGGCTGTTATCGTTCAAATCCAGCGAGCCGAGGTAGGAGCGAACTTTCATATTGGTGTGATCAACCACCAATACGCCAACCGAGGTTTTTTCCGGCAGTTGGCTCTTCCAGCCGCGAGCCAGTTCTTCCAACCGCCGTTGCAAGGTGGCGTCCAGCGTGGTGGTCACAACCTGGCTACGATTGCCCTGCGTCATCCGTCTCGCCAGTAACGGGGCCAACTGCGGCACCTGGCGCGGGGCCAACCACAAAGCTTCCTGACGGATTTCGGCCACCTGCTGCGCTGGCCAAACCTGATAATACGCCAGGCGTTCCAGCACCTTGTCACGCGCAGCCTGCGCCCGTTCCGGATAGCGGTCCGGCCGCAAACGGCTGGGAGCCTGCGGCAACACTGCCAGCAACGCCGCCTCGCCACGCGTCAGCGCCGAAGGCGGTTTGCCCAAATAAGTCCAGCTAGCCGCGCCAATCCCCTGTAGCGTGCCGCCGTAAGGTGCCCGGTTAAGGTAGATTTCAAGGATTTGCTCCTTCGACAGATGCCATTCCAACTGGGCGGTACGCCACACCTGCCGTAACTTGCCGGCCAGCGTGCGTGGATGGGGATCAATCAGGCGCGCTACCTGCATCGAAAGCGTGCTGCCGCCGGAAACGATCTGCCCGTTGCGCAGATCCTGCCAGGCGGCACGGGCCAGCGACAACGGGTTAATACCGGGGTGTCGATAAAACCAGCGGTCCTCATAGGTCAACAGCGCCTGCAAATAATAGGGCGAGACCTGTTGCAGGTTGACCGGATAGCGCCATACACCGTCACTGTCCGCATAGCGCCACAGTGGGGTGCCGTCTTCCGCTACCACCACCCGCGCCATCTCGGCATCTTTCAGCGGTAACGGCCACAGCCGATCCGCCAACCACAGTAAAGCGGGCGGCAGCAAAATCGCCAGCAGCCAGATGGCTGCCCGGCGACGTAAATGCATAAGAAGTCGATTCATCAGGAAGGTATCACTCCCTTGCCCCACCACCGGCTAAACCACCGGGACGAGGCAAAGAGGATCATTTGGCAATTTCAAGCCGCGCTGGTGTCGTGCCCAGCGCACGCCAGGCAGGCACATACATCGACTCAACCTGCGGTGCTGGAACCAGATAAGTGCCCGGCGTCACGGCCCGTGCCAGATACAACAGTGTGGTATGACGGTAGCCGTCGATATTCACCGCCGCCACATAGCGATCGTCCCGGAACTCCTGATGTTTGATGTCGGCCTGCTGCATGTCCTGCAGCAGTTCGGTCACGCTGCTGGCGCTTTCGCCCAGGCTGGCGCTGCTGTCCCCCAGATTCTGGTTCTCCAGTTCCAGTCCGGCCGGCAACAGATCCACCACCAGTGCGTCCGGCACCTGATTATCGGCCCAGACGTCCAGATGCACCAGGATCAACTGACCGCTTTTCAGCTGGGTCAGATCCACGGATTTACCATCCAGCCCCAGGAATTCACGGCGGATATTCAACACGTTGCTCTGCGGTTGCGGCGCCTGTTGCGGATAACCGACCAAATCGACCCGGCTGTACAGCGTACCCTTGCCGGTATTGGTGAGCTGTAGCCCGGAAGCCAACTGTTCAGCGGACAGGTTTTGCGTCAGCGCCTGGCTACCGGACAGGGTTTTGCCCTGCGCCGTTTGTGCCTGCCATGGCGTTTCAGCACTGCCAATCAGATTGCGCGCCGCCAGGAACAGGGCATTGCTCTCCTGCGTAGACAGATAACGTTCACCGCTGAGACGTTCAGATAGCGTCAGCAAGCGTTGGTCGCGCTCGGCCGGCAGCAGGTTATTTTCGGTCAGCAGCGCCAGGATCATCGCGTCATCACGCAGCGGGCTGCCGTAATCTTCCAGCCAGTAATCCTTGGCATTGCGCTGCGTCGCCAGCCCTTGCTCGATAGCCTGATTGGCACGCGGCATATCACCCATCAGCTTCAGCGCCACGCCAAGCTGCACCAGCGGCAAGCCCGAACGAGCATCGCCGCGACGCTCAAACAGCTGTCGCAATGCCCCGAGCGGTGCCTGCTGTTGACGCGCCAATACCAAGCCGGCATAGGCCTGCACTGCAAAACGGGTATGGTCCGGATACTGGGTGGAAGCAACGTCAATCTGGCTGCGGTCCTGCAAATAGCGCTGCAGACGATTGTTGGCCGCCGTCAGCGCATCGGTCGGGACGCTGTAGTTCTGTTCACTGGCACGGAACAGGAAGTCGGTCGCGTAGGCCGTCAACCAGAACTCCTCCTGGCTGTCGCGACTCCACAGACCAAAACCGCCGTTATAACGCTGCATGCTGAGCAGGTGCTCGATGCCTACATCGATACTGTTGCGGCGGCTTTCATCACTACCGGATTTGATCCCGAGTGCGCTGAGCTGCGCCCGGTTGGTATACAGCGACGGATAAAGCCCGCTGGTGGTCTGCTCCAGGCAGCCGTAGGGATAGGCATACAGTTCGCTGATGTAACGCGCCAGGTTGATTGGCGGACGGCTGGTCAACAGCAGTTGCCCTTCGGTCGTCGCCTGTTCCAGCCCGGCAGCGGCATCTGTCGGCAGACCCCAGCTTTCACCGGCGTGGATCACGCTGGCGAACTGGCGGGTTTGCGCCGGATACGCCGGCCTTACGCCAATCTTCCAGCTATGCTGATAGTCCTTGAGGGTTTCCCCCGGCAGTACCAAACCGCTAAGGGTCAGCGCGACCTCACCCTGACCAAAGCCCGCCAGTGCCTGTGCCGGAATTTGCAGCGTGGTTCGTTCGCCGTTGGCCAGGCTGACCTGTTGTTCGGCAGCCCCCTGCAGCGCCACTAACCCGCTGGAAGCCAGTTTCACGGTTAATGTCTGCGGCTGACCCGACAGATTGCTGACATCCAGCGCCAATTGGGTGCTATCGCCCCCGGCCAGGAAACGCGGCGTCGCCAGCTCTGCCACCACCGGTGCGGCAACAACGGTCTTGCCTTCCGCCTTGCCGAAGTCTTCATCGCTCCATGCCTGCGCCATCAGCCGTAATTCACCGTTGAAGTCAGGAATGGCAATCTGAATTTCGCCTTCGCCGTTGGCATCCAGCTTAACCGGCTGCGCCTGCTGGGCAACAATGGTGACCGCGGTGATCGGCTTTTTACCGCCGCGTGACAACGCATCTTCCTCATCGCCGTCGCCGCCGTAGCGCAGATTTGCCAAACGCCCCTTGCCTTCAATCAGTTGACCATAAACATCGTACTGATCGGCACTATAGCGTTTGCGACCAAAGAAGGCCTGATACGGATCCGGCGTTGCGTAGTTGGTAATATTGAGGATGCCGCTGTCAACCGCGGAAAGCAGCACGTTGATTTGCTGTGGCGGTTTACCGCTGCTGTGGGCGGCCTTCACTTTCACCGTCAGCATTTGGTTCGGCCGCATACGCTGCGGCGCGTCCAATTGCAGCGCCAGTTTTCGCCCTTCATCCACCAGCGGCAGATGCAACAGCCCTACCGCCCGCTTCGGCGTCGACTGCTGTTGCTTGTCACCCGGGCGGATCACCAATGCGCTGAGGTACAGATCGTGGCGTTTCCACTCCTGATTGATAGGCACTTCAACATCAACGCCCTTGGCCGGCACATCCAGTTCCTGCCACCATAGCGGACCGTCGCTGGATTCCACCAGCAGGTAGCCCTTACCGGCGGCCGGGGCTTCGATATGCAGTTTCACTTTCTCACCCGGTCGGTAGGCCGGTTTATCCAGCTTCAGCTTCACCTGGTCCGGACGTACCGCCCCGCTGCCATTAGTGTTGTCCTGCCAGCTGTAACCGGCCCAGAAACGCAGGCTGCTGATCAGATTGCTCTGCGGATCTACCACCTCAATACGATACGCGCCCCACTCCACCGGGAAACTGACTTTGGTGCTGCCGTTGGCGGCGATGTCGATAGTCTGTTCCGCCAGTAGCAGATCTTTTTTGTCGTATAACGACTGCCAGCCTTCGCTTTCAGACCACTGCCAGTAATAGTCGCGGCGCTCACGCACCAGACGGGCCTTCAGCCCGCTGACCGCCAGTTTTTCACCGGCGGCATTGGCGTAAACAATATCAAACCCGGCCTGGGTGTTTTCATCCACCACCGGTTGGGCCTGGTCGCTATTGCTACGATAATCATAAATCTGTTGTTTGTTGAACAAAGGTCGAATGCCGGGCAGCGCATCGGCAGGCCAGATCGCCCGTTCGGCGCGGCGCGTCACCGGGCGGCCACCGGACTCCAGCAGGCTGGCCTGCAAGATGGCTTTCAACGGTGATTTTACCTCTGCCCAACTGCTGTCCACCGCGACCTGCGCCTTGCCGGCGTTATCCAGCACCTGATCGAATTCATCCATATTGCGCGACAGGCTTTCTTCTATTACCGAACCAAACTCATAGCCCGGCAGGCTGCTGACCGCCTCACGCTGCGGTCGCAGGAACACCTGCCCCTGCAGACGATTACCCGAAGCCGGTGCGCCATAGAGGTAACGGCCGCTGACGTCGAACACCAGTTGCGCATCAGGGCGCAGCGGGGTTTTCTCTGCGGTAATATCGAGCGCCATGCGTTCCGGCAGGAAATCCTCGACCTTGAAGCTGTAAAGCCGCGGCTGGTTATCACCTAGGTTGAAACGTAGCGACCAGTTACCAGTCGGCCCGCCTTCAGGAATTTGATACTGATATTGATACAAGCCGTCCTGTGGCTGCCAGACAAAGCTGCGCGCTACCTGATCGTCCGGTTTGACGATATCCACCTTCACCGGCTGGGCCGGCAGTGGTTTACCGTCGGCGTCACGCAGTAGCCCGTTAACGATCAGCGTTTCACCTGGACGGTAAAGATCACGCGGGCCGAAGGCGAAGAATTGCTTGCTGTAGCCTTCCGGCCCGGCAATATCGAACTCAGCCAAATCCAGCGCCGGCGTCGACAGATCGATCATGCTGGTCTGGCCCTGTTGGGTCGCCAGTAACAATCGCGCCTTGGCGCTTTTCACCAACTGGGCGTGCCCTTGCTTATCGGTGGTGCCCTGGGTCAGCGTTTGACCTTTTTCATCCAGCAGGCGCAGTTCAACCGCGTCCAATGCCGCGCCGCCATCCAGAGCCTGGGTAAACACGTCCAGACGGCCGTGATAGCTGTGCAGCGAAACGCCGATATCACTGAGGGTGAACAGGGTCGCCGGGTTGGTATAACCGTAATGCCCAGCCTGCTGCATCACCGCCAGGTAGACACCCGGCTGCTGCAAGGCTTCGATGCCACTCAGTGGCAATAGCAGGCGTTCGCGAGTATTGCGCTGCGGGTTGAGATCGAAGCGGCCGCTGTAGACCAGATCGGCCATTTTCAGCAGTTCTTCCGACTCCCAACTGGAAAGCGAATTGCGGTACTCCCAGTTGGCCAGGAATGCCGGTAAGGCATCGGCCTTCACCCGGAAGAAGTTAACGTCGACGTTATCGACGTTGAGCGCCATCACCGGCAGCCCCTGCGCCAGTTTGGTCGGCAGCAGCGAACCTTTGCCGGCAAAGCCGACGCTCGGTTTGATGTCGCGGGTGGTAATAGTCTGTTCTTGCTGTTTGCCCAGTTCGGCACCGTTGACCGCTTTCAGACCGCTCTCGAGGGTCAGTACCAGCTTGCGATTGGGTTGCAGATGGCGCAGCCGCAGTTCCATCAGGTTATCGGACAGCTCCCAGGCACCGTCGATTTTGCCGCTAACGCTGTCGACCAGATGCGCTCGCGCAGCGAAATCCTGATTCGGATCCAGCGGCAAAGAAAACGTCAGCACCATGGCACTGGCACCGTCGAGTTGCAGTTCGGAGGCATCAAGCAGCGTCAGCGGCTTACCGGCGTCGCGTTTCGCCAATGCCGCCAACGCGGCGGCATCCGGTCGCTTGATCTGCATGACGCTACTCGCCTGTGCATCAGCCTGCGCTGCGGTTGGTTTTTTTCCGCCGTCATCACAGGCGGCCAGCAGCAGCAGGCCCCCCGCCAATGCGATCCTCTGACAAAGCTTCTTGCCTGATGCAAATGCCCCTGAACGGCATGGTTTCATCGTTTAACTCCCTGGCAACGTTTGCGCGGCTCGTCGGCGCAATATCCGGATATGGATGAATAATAGCAGCGCTGCTCCCCGGGCCGTGAAACATTTCAATCTGTGTCGGGCCTAATGACGAAGCACCATGCAAGGAACTGTTATGCCGATCACACTGCGTAACGTTACTTGTTACCATTAGCGTTATTTGTTTTTAAAACAATAGGATAGAAAAAACTGAGCGCTACCGGCGAGCTGCGCGCCGCACGGTAGCAAGGGAAGGATTACTGCGTTTTTTCAGTAGAAGGAATGATATTGCGCAACCAACTGCCCCAGCGGCGCTGGTAGAAGGGTTGGGTATGGGTGATCAGGTAATGGCTGACGCCACGTTCCTTTTCCGATACCAGGCAAAAATCCACCGGTTCGTCGTTAGGCGCGGTTTCGCTGGCCACGCTGCCCGCTTCATTGATCAGCGCCTCGATATCGCCTTGTTCGCCGTCTACTTCCAGCCCAACCAGCAGATTGGGTTTTTCGTCGACCGACTGATCGTGCATCAGTGCCAGAAACGCGCGGCGGACCGGCTTGCGCTGGCTGAACAATGTGGTCAAGGCATCGACCATCGCCGACGGATATTCTTCCGGTTGGCCCAACAGGATCTGGGTATCCTTGTCGATATAGCGTTCTGCCGGTTTGCTTACGCCCCCGGTAGCCAGCAGCATAGCCACCTCTTCAGGATAAAACTCTTTGCCGTACTCGGCCTTCGGGTTGAGGAACAGATCCGCACCCTGCGTAATCTCGAATAAGACTCGTGCCGGCATGGCGATAAAGGGCTGTTCATCCTCAACAGCTTTTTGCAGCGCTTCCACCGAGGTGAAAAACGGGATGATGCTGCCGCCATCCTGCTTTTCCCAATGCTGGATATTCACCGGTGTATCGGCATTGAGCGTGATGTCACCGCCGAGTTGCACCTGTTCGCTGTCACCGAGGATCAACACCGTAGCCTCAAGCAGTTCACGGAAGAATGCCGGACGATGGGCCGGCTCCGTCACCGCCAGTTTCAACAGGCGTTCAAGTTCGTTTTCGCCTGCGGCGACTTCGTGATGATGAGAACTCATGACAAACTCCAGCAATCAAATAACGGGGCCCAGCACGCTGGGCCCCGGGGATAAACGACATTCTATACCCTATAGCTTTCATTTTGCAGCTAGGCGCCCAGCTCGCTCATCCCCAGGCGCTTACAAAAGTTAAGTAACTGGGGTGAGCGACAAATCTGTCGGGAACAGATTTGAACGCTGTTTGCAGCGGCCCCGCAGGGGCAAGACCCATGAATGGGTCTTGTAAGCAGGTAACAACGCTGCAACTTGAAAGATGACGGGTATAACGCCCACCGGGGTGGGCATTCAATTACTTGGCTTTGCTCAACAGCAGGTTGGCCAGAGCACGTACACCCAGACCGGTCGCACCGGCTGACCATTGATCTACTGCACCCTTGCGGTAAGTAGCGGAACAGTCGATGTGCAGCCAGCCCTGCTGGTAATTAGTCACAAAATGCGACAGGAAAGCAGCCGCAGTGCTGGCACCCGCCGTGTAGGCCGGACCGGCTACGTTGTTCAATTCGGCAAAGTTGGAGGGCAGTTGGCTACGATGGAATTCGGCCAGCGGCAGACGCCAGAATGGCTCTTGTTCCGCAGCCGCACTGGCCAGCAGATCTTGCGCCAGAGCGTCGTCGAAGCTGAACAGCGCATGGTAGTCGTTACCCACAGCCGTTTTCGCCGCACCGGTCAGGGTGGCGCAGTCGATGATCAACTGAGGGTTCTGCGCGGACGCATCGATCAGGCCATCGGCCAATACCAGACGCCCTTCCGCATCGGTATTCATCACCTCAACGGTTTTGCCGTTGCGGTAACGGATGATATCGCCCAGTTTGAAAGCATTGCCACTGACCATGTTGTCGGCACAGCACAGGTACAGTTTTACACGCTGTTTCAGACCACGAGCTGCCGCCAGCGCCAGAGCGCCGGTAATGGTGGCTGCCCCCCCCATATCCGCCTTCATGGAGTCCATAAAGGCGCTTTGTTTCAGGCTGTAGCCACCGGTGTCAAAGGTGATGCCCTTGCCCACCAGGCAAGCAAATACCGGCGCTTCCGGGTTACCGGTCGGGTTGAAATCCAGTGCCAACAACACCGGTGAACGATCTGACCCACGGCCCACGGTGTGAATACCGGCGTAGTTTTGCTCACGCAGATCTTCACCTTTGGTAATACGGTAGCTGACGGCTTCACAACCGATGCCACACATCAGATCAACCGCACGGGTAGCCAACTGCTCTGGCCCCAACTCTTCCGCCGACATGTTGATGGTGTCACGCACCCAGTCAACAATCTTCAGGCGCTGTTCCAGCTCTTTGCTTTCAGCTTCCGGCAATGGTGCCCATTCGACGTTGCGTTTACCTTTCGGCCCACGGAAGCCCTGCCAGAATGCCCAGCTGTTTTCCAGATCCCAGTCGTCACCGGCCAGTTTGACATTCTTGATGCCCTGGCCGTCAATCTTACGAGCCGCACGTTGAATGCTGCCCAGTTTATCTTTGCCGGTCAGGTGGATGGTCATCCCTTCTGTACCGGTGCTCAGTAGCGCTTTCTCGCCCCAGCGAGCGTCAGCAGGTTGGTTCGACAGCGTTACCAGCATAAATTCAGTTGTCATAGCCTTCTTACTCCGGATTATTCTTTTATTAATCGTGTCGGATACAAAAATATACCCAAAATAATTCGAGTTGCAGGAAGGCGGCAAATCAGAGAATCCCCAGGAGCTTACTCAGGTAAGTGACTGGGGTGAGCGGGTGCAGCCAACGCACATGCAGCTTGAAGTATGACGGGTATAAATGGGCCAGCCTATGGCAGCCCGCTACGCTATTTACTCCGCTTCATCTAACCAGACCAGCAGAACAGCTTCCAGTATTTTTTCGTTGGAAGCCTGTGGATCGTCGTCAAAATCTTCCAGATCGCAAATCCACTGATGCATGTCGGTAAAACGTACGGTTTTCGGATCGGTATCCGGGTATTGGTCGTACAGAGCTTCGCCGATTTCACGGCTGTCGGTCCACTTCAATCCCATTTCTACTGTCCTCTTACCCTTCACGCGCGTGGTTGACGGTATAACGCGGCATTTCAACCACCAAATCTTCGTCAGCCACCAGTGCCTGACAGCTCAGACGGCTTTCCGGCTCCAGACCCCAAGCCTTGTCCAGCATGTCGTCTTCCAGTTCGCTGCTCTCTTCAAGCGAGTCGAAACCTTCACGCACGATGCAGTGACAGGTGGTGCAGGCGCAGGATTTCTCACAGGCATGTTCAATGTCGATACCGTTGCGCAGCGCAACGTTGAGGATTGACTCCCCTTGTTCGGCTTCCAGTACTGCCCCCTCCGGGCATAAATCTTGATGGGGCAGGAAAACAATTTTAGGCATGATTAAACCTCATCCACAGAATGGCCAGCCAGCGCACGGCGAATGGAAGCATCCATGCGGCGCGCGGCAAAGTCTTGCGTTTGTGCATCTAATGTTTTAATTGCGGCTTCAATAGCGGTAGGATCGGTGCCCTGAGCCGCCTGTTGCAAAGCTTCTACCGCTGCGGGGATTGCTGTACTTTCTGCTTCGCTCAGCAATGCGGCGTCGCTGGCCAGTGCGCCCTGCAGGCTTTCCAGCACCCGCGACGCCTCAACCCGCTGCTCCGCCAGCATGCGCGCGCCAACATCACTCTGCGCATTGGCCATCGAATCTTTGATCATGCCGGCGATTTCGGCGTCGGACAGACCATACGACGGTTTAACCTGAATTGAAGCCTCAACGCCGGTGGATTTCTCCATCGCGGTGACGCTCAACAGGCCATCGGCATCCACCTGGAAGGTAACGCGAATATGGGCGCCACCAGCAGGCAGAGGCGGTAAGCCGCGCAGTGAGAAGCGCGCCAGCGAGCGGCAATCCTGCACCAGTTCGCGTTCGCCCTGCAGCACATGGATCATCATCGCGCTTTGGCCGTCTTTAAAAGTGGTGAACTCTTGCGCTCGCGCCACCGGAATGGTGGTGTTACGTGGGATCACTTTCTCTACCAGGCCGCCCATGGTTTCCAGACCCAGCGAAAGTGGGATCACATCCAGCAGCAGCATGTCGCTGTCAGGCTTGTTGCCCACCAAAATATCCGCCTGGATCGCAGCGCCAATAGCGACCACTTTATCCGGATCGATCGAAGTTAGCGGCGTGCGGCCAAAGAACGTGCCCACCTGCTCACGTACCAGTGGCACGCGGGTGGAACCGCCAACCATGACCACTTCCAGCACTTCTTCAGCACTCACGCCCGCGTCTTTCAGCGCGCGGCGGCAGGCCATCAGGGTACGTTTCACCAGAGTGGCGATCAGCGCATCAAACTGTGCACGGGTCACTTCGCCCTGCCAGCCGGCAATCTCAACGACGGTACTGTCGGCATCGCTCAGTGCAATTTTGGCGGCAATAGCCGCATCCAGCAGTTGGCGCTGTACACCGTGATCGCTACGGTCAGCCACACCGGCCTGTTCACGCAGCCAGTCAGCCAGCAGATGATCAAAGTCGTCGCCCCCCAGCGCGGAATCCCCGCCGGTGGCCAACACTTCAAACACCCCACGGCTCAGCCGCAGAATGGAAATATCAAAGGTACCGCCGCCCAGGTCATACACCGCGATAATGCCTTCCTGCCCGGAATCCAGTCCATAGGCGATCGCCGCCGCCGTCGGTTCGTTCAGCAGACGCAGCACATGCAACCCGGACAGACGCGCAGCGTCTTTGGTGCCCTGACGTTGTGCATCATCAAAATAGGCGGGAACGGTGATCACTACGCCGTCCAGATCCCCTTCCAGCGCGGTTTTCGCTCGCTCGGCAAGGGCTCTGAGGATATCGGCAGAAACCCCTACCGGGTTAACTGCACCGGCAGCGGTCAGGATCATCGGCAAGCCGTTATCACTGGCCTGAAACTGATACGGCAGGTTCGGGTAACGCGCAAGTACGTCGGCCAATGAGCGGCCCATCATGCGTTTGACTGAGCTTATGGTATTGGCGGGATCCTCTGCTGCCTGTTGGCGCGCATCCCAACCAACGCGCAAAGTGTCAGCCTGGTAATGCACTACCGAGGGCAGTAAATCGCGCCCTTCGGCATCGGCCAGCGTTTCCGCCTGCCCGCTGCGCACCGTGGCGACCAGAGAATTGGTGGTGCCTAAATCAATACCGGCAGCCAGACGGCGCTGGTGTGGCGCGGCGCTGAGGCCAGGTTCACTAATTTGTAATAAGGCCATATTGAAGCTTCCCATATCCTTCATACTTGAAGCTGCATCTTTGTTGGCTGCATTTATTCGCACCAGTCGCATAGTTGCCTATGCTCCTGGGGACTCACAAATTTGCCGCCTTGATGCAACTCCAATTATTTTGGGTATAAATGAAAAGAATTACTCAAAACCCAGCAGTTTTTCTTCGAGTTGTTCAACCTGTTGCTGGAGTTTGTCCAAAAAGCGCAGCTTACGCACGGTGTCGGCGGCATCAATCCACTGCTGGCTCTCGAGTTGCTGAATCATCAGAGCGCTGCGTTGTTTGACCGTCTCGTTCACCCGCGCACCAAAGCTGGCCAACTGGGTTTCCGCATCTGCTTTGCACTCAATGGCGTCGAGCTCCTCGCGTAGTTCCAACTGTTCCATCAGGAACGCGGTATCACGCATAGTGTGCTGCTCGTTGCCCAAATCAAAGCCGTGCAAAGATAGCATATACTCCGCGCGTTTTAATGGGTGCTTCAGCGTTTGGTAGGCTTCATTGATAGTCGCTGCCTGTTGCAACGCCATCAGGCGTTCGCGTTCTGGCTGACTTGCAAAACGATCGGGATGGAATTGGCGCTGCAGATCCTGATAGCGAGAGGCAAGCAGGCTGCCGTCCACGGGATAGCGAACTGGCAGCCCGAATAAAGTAAAGTAATCCATAGCGTGCTCTGGGCGTTATCGGATGAAGTTCCCCCGCACCTGGCGGGGGAGCACGATGGACTGTCAGACGTTGAAACTTTCGCCGCAGCCGCACTCGCTTGAGACATTGGGGTTGTTGAACTTGAAGCCTTCGTTCAGGCCTTCCTTAACGAAATCAAGCTCGGTGCCGTCAAGGTAGACCAGGCTCTTGCCGTCAATGATCACCTTAACGCCTTTGTTTTCAAAAACGATGTCGTCATCGTTAATATCGTCAACAAATTCAAGCACATATGCCATCCCGGAGCAGCCAGAGGTTCTCACCCCCAGACGCAGGCCAAGGCCTTTGCCACGGTTATTCATAAATGCCTGAACGCGCTGTGCAGCGCTGTCGCTCATGGTAATTGACATCACAACCTCACACTTCAAAGCCCAACCAAGGTCGGGCTAAATGACTCAGAAATAATTACTTGGCGCTGTGTTTGCTCTTGTAGTCGGCAATCGCTGCTTTAATGGCGTCTTCGGCCAGGATTGAGCAGTGAATTTTTACCGGCGGTAATTCCAGTTCTTCGGCGATCTGAGTGTTTTTGATCGCTTCGGCCTGATCAAGAGACTTGCCTTTCATCCATTCGGTCACCAGCGAACTGGAGGCGATGGCGGAACCGCAGCCGTAAGTCTTGAAACGGGCGTCTTCAATGATACCTTCATTGTTGACTTTGATCTGCAACTTCATCACGTCGCCACAGGCCGGTGCACCCACCATGCCGCTGCCAACGCTAGGATCTTCGTTGTCGAAAGAACCCACGTTACGCGGGTTTTCATAGTGATCGATTACTTTTTCGCTGTAAGCCATGACCTTGCTCCTGAATCCTGAGAATTAATGATGTGCCCATTCGATGCTGTTGATATCCACGCCCTGCTTGAACATGTCCCACAGTGGAGACAGGTCACGCAGACGGCCGATGGATTTACGCACCAGTTGAATGGTGTAATCGATCTCTTCTTCTGTGGTGAAACGCCCCAGAGAGAAACGGATCGAGCTATGCGCCAATTCGTCAGTCATGCCCAACGCACGCAGCACGTAGGATGGCTCAAGGCTGGCGGAGGTACAGGCAGAACCCGAAGAGACGGCCAGGTCTTTCAGCGCCATGATCAGCGACTCGCCTTCAACATAGTTGAAGCTGACGTTCAGGATGTTAGGCACCCCGTTCTCCAGCGAGCCATTCAGATACACTTCTTCCATATCTTTCACGCCGTTCCACAGACGATCGCGCAGCGTGCGCAGACGAGCCATTTCCGACGCCATTTCTTCTTTGGCGATACGGTAGGCTTCGCCCATACCGGCGATCTGGTGGACAGGCAAGGTACCGGAACGCATACCGCGCTCATGGCCGCCACCGTGGATCTGGGCTTCGATACGGATACGCGGCTTACGACGCACGTACAGTGCACCAATGCCTTTCGGGCCATAAATTTTGTGGCCGGAGAATGACATCAGATCAACTTTCAGCTTGCTCAGGTCGATAGGCAATTTGCCCACACTCTGGGTAGCATCAACGTGATAAATGATACCGCGCGCACGGCACATTTCGCCGATAGCTTCGATATCCTGCACCACGCCGATTTCGTTATTCACGTGCATGATAGAAACCAGAATGGTGTCTTCGCGCATCGCAGCTTCGAGGGCCTGCAGACTGATAATACCGTTGCTCTGCGGTGCCAGATAGGTCACTTCAAAGCCTTCACGCTCAAGCTGGCGACAGGTGTCCAGCACGGCTTTGTGTTCGGTTTTGCTGGTGATAATGTGCTTGCCTTTCTTTTGATAGAAATTGGCAGCGCCTTTGATCGCCAGGTTGTCGGATTCGGTGGCTCCGGAAGTGAACACGATTTCGCGCGGGTCAGCGCCAACCAGTTCAGCAATTTGGTTACGGGCGATATCTACCGCTTCTTCCGCCTGCCAACCGAAACGGTGGGAACGGGAAGCCGGGTTACCAAAAGTCCCGTCCAGAGTCAAAAATTGCATCATTTTCTCAGCAACACGCGGATCAACCGGCGTCGTTGCTGAGTAATCCAGATAAATCGGTAATTTCATTGCTCTTGTACTCCGTACATCACTTCCAAAAACTAAAAAAATATCGCCAGCTGCTTATGCGCGCAGATTAACGTTGATAGTTTCTTGCGGACGACCGTTGGCCGTGCGACGGGTATCGTTGTTTTGACGGTCCGCCACCACCAGCACTTCCTGGTTGTTCACCAGTTCAGCCAGCGTAATGTTGTTTAGGAACCCGCTGATGCGCTCGCTCAGATCGCGCCACAGGGTATGGGTCAGGCAGCGATCGCCACCCTGACAGCCTTCTTTACCCTGGCAACGGGTCGCATCTACCGATTCATCGACGGCAGTGATAACTGCACCAACGGCAATCTCACTCGCGTCTTTGCCCAGCAGATAACCACCGCCCGGTCCACGTACGCTGGCCACCAGGCCATTCTTGCGCAGACGGGAGAATAATTGTTCCAGATAAGAGAGCGAGATACCCTGGCGCTCAGAAATATCCGCCAGAGGAACGGGCCCTTCCTGGGAGTGCAATGCCACGTCAAGCATAGCGGTTACGGCATAACGGCCTTTGGATGTCAGTCTCATAGCTAAGTGGTTACCTGTTGGTCAAACATGGCCGAAAGTCTGACATTCCTGAGTAAATCAGTCAACTATTTAACCCAGCAATTTACTCAAGTATTAGCACCTTTTGGACTAAGCCATATAATGTGCATATGAAATACATATTATAACCGTTGGATAACTAATACTATTACCGCAAGCCGTAATTCCACATCAAATTAATTACCTTGATGTTTGTCCTGTTTCTCGATCGACGTCAGCATACCACGCAGGATATTCAACTCTTGAGCTTCCGGCCGCGCACGGGTGAATAAACGACGCAAACGGCTCATCACCTGCCCCGGGTGAGATGGGCGGATAAATCCACTCTGCTGCAGCGTTTGTTCCAGATGCTGATAGAAGCGTTCCAGATCGTCCACCAACGGATACGGCGTTTCTTCCAGCTGTGGCGCACCTACCTGCTGACGATCGAGGTAAGCCACACGCACTTCATACGCTAGAATTTGCACCGCCATCGCCAGATTCAACGAGCTGTAATCCGGGTTGGCAGGGATGGCGACATGGTAATGGCACTTTTGCAGCTCATCATTGGTCAGGCCGACACGTTCACGGCCGAACACCAGCGCTACCGGCGCATGTTCACCTTCGTGCACGGCACGTATGCCGCATTCACGCGGTTCCAGCATCGGCCACGGCAAGGTACGTGAACGCGCACTGGTGCCCACCACCAGACTGCAGCCAGCAATGGCATCATCCAGGGTATCAACAATAGTGGCGTTGCCGATCACGTCGCTGGCACCAGCGGCCAGGGCGATCGCCTGAGAATCAGGTTTTATCAGCGGATTAACCAAATAAAGGTTGGTTAACCCCATGGTTTTCATGGCTCTGGCGGTCGAGCCCATGTTACCGGTATGAGAGGTTTCTACCAGAACAATGCGGATGTTATGCAGCATACAAACTCTGAGCGTAGCGGAAAATCACAGCAGCTTAACACAGCCGTAGGCATTTTGCCGAACACCTGCTATACTTCGCGCCGTTTCCTGTTCTTTAACATCCTAGTTGGAAGATACCCATGCATCCGATGCTGACGATCGCCGTGCGCGCTGCGCGCAAGGCCGGTAACCTGATTGCCAAAAACTACGAAACCCCGGACGCTGTAGAAGCGAGCCAGAAAGGGACCAATGACTTTGTCACTAACGTCGATCGCGATGCAGAGCATCTGATCATCGACGTCATTCGCAAGTCCTATCCGCAACATACTATTGTTACCGAAGAACGCGGCGAATTGGTCGGCGAAGACAAAGATGTACAATGGGTGATCGATCCACTGGATGGCACATCAAACTTCATCAAACGTTTCCCACACTTCTCAGTTTCCATCGCCGTACGCATTAAAGGCCGTACTGAAGTGGCTGTGGTTTACGATCCAATGCGCAACGAACTGTTCACCGCCACTCGTGGCCAGGGCGCACAGCTCAATGGTTACCGTCTGCGCGGCACCAATGCCAAAGATCTCGATGGCACCATCCTGGCGACCGGCTTCCCGTTCAAGGTTAAACAGCACGCAACTCCATACATTAATGTGGTTGGCAAACTGTTCACTCAGTGTGCCGACTTCCGTCGTACCGGCTCTGCCGCGCTGGATTTGGCCTACGTGGCCGCCGGCCGCGTTGACGGTTTCTTCGAAATTGGCCTGAAGCCATGGGATTTCGCCGCAGGTGAACTGCTGGTGCGTGAATCCGGCGGCCTGGTGACCGACTTTGTTGGCGGCCACAACCACCTCAGCTCCGGCAACGTGGTAGCCGGCAACCCGCGCGTAGTGAAAGCCATGCTTTCCACCATGCGTGAAGAACTGAGCGAAGCGCTGAAGCGTTAATATCGCGAAGTGAATGAGTAATAAAAAAGCGCTGCAATAATTGCAGCGCCAGACTGATGACAAACCTCATTCCTGCCCAGAGCGAGTAGAGGCCGATGAACAAAAATCAGGAAAATCAATTTATTGATTTTCGGCTGCTCACCACAAAGCAGGAAAAACCACGCTTTTTCCTGCTTTGTCAGCAACCTAAAGCGCTGCAATAATTGCAGCGCTTTTTTTATGCCTGTCAGCGGGAGAAAGGCCGGATACCGCCGATAAACTCCGACTGGGCAGTGAGATACAGCAGCAGTCCGGCGAACAGCAGAATCAGGCCACCGGCCAGCGCCAGTGCCCCCCAGGCAACTGCGCTCCAGGCCGCAGGTGCACGTGACTGGCTGAGGCGTACCGCCAATCGGCGACTGTAATGCACCAACAAAGCCAGCAATGAGATGGTTAGTGAAGTGCCCAGCGCCATGGCCAACGCCGAGAAAACCCCCCAGACAAACACGCCAATCACCTTGGAAAACAGCAACACCAGTATTGCGCCCGAGCACGGCCGCATTCCCATCGCCAATACGATGGCAGTCTGCGTACGCCAGTCGCCGCCAGCCTGCAGTTCGCTGTCGCTCGGCATATGGCGGTGACCACAGCCACAATGCTCACTGTGAACGTGATCCGCCGGCAGCGGTTGCAGGCTGTTGATTCGCAGCGCTGGCGACGGACGCATGGCTTTTACCGCATAATACAAACGCTTCAGCGCTCGCCAGCTCAGCAACACCCCAAGCAGCATTACCAGAATAAAACTGCCCTTCTCCAGCCAGAAACTGCTCTGGTGCAGTTGCCGGGACGACAGTTGCAGTACCACCAGCATCAATGTCACCAGCGCGATCGCCACCAGCCCCTGCACCAACGACGCAGCAAAGGTCAGTTTCAGGCTGCTTTTCAACCGTGCCGGATGGGTGGCCAGGTAGGTGGCAATCACCACTTTACCGTGGCCGGGGCCAAGGGCATGCAACACGCCATAACTCAGGCTGAACAACATCAGCGCCAGTCCGGCCTGTTGCGGTGCCGCTTTTACCTGCTGCAACAGACCCGACAACTGCAGGTGTAGCCCTTTCTGCCACACCACGCTTTGCATCAGTAATTGCGGCCAATAGTGCCACGCCAACTGCGCGCCCAGTGCCAGTAACAGCGCAAACAGAAGCAGCGGCCACAGGCTGAAAGCCCAGTGTCGCTTACGCGGCGTGTGCTGACTGAGATTTATTGACATTGCAGGCTGACCCGCTGGGCGAACTGCTGCCCCAGCGCCATATCTTCGCCGGGTGAATCGTTTTTATCGAGGGACAACGCGTAAGCCTGTAAAGAGGAGTCCGGTTTGGGCGTCACCAGTTTGAATTTGCACTGCGAAGCCATATCCGGCGGCAGATGCAATGCCGTTTTATCTTTATAAGTCATATCTACAAAATAGGTGGGGTCGTAGGTGGAGATCTCGAACGGCTTGCCCGCCAGCGGTTGCGGTTCGGCCAGCGGTAGCACAAACTCCAATACCGCCTGATGCCCCTGGCGCGACAGATGGTATTCCGTTGGCAGATTCAGGTATTTCACCGGCTTGCCGTCGCGATAAACATCCGTGAAATAGTGTTGCCCCAGGACATTGGCCATCACTTGCGCCGCCAGCTTTTTCCACATTTCCGAGTCGTTTTTAGCATTTTCCGCATCGTACAGCAGATCTGCCGAGGTGATTTCATCCATAACCCAAACCATTTTCAAACCGACCAGTTGTTGATCCTTCGCCACAAAGGTGGTGTTCATATCAATAAAACTGTGCGGGTGTGCGATAGAGCCGACGCTGAAAAGCGATAAAAAACCGGCCAAAACAAAGCGTAACTTCATCATCAAAGGATACTCATCATTGTTATAAAGTAACATCAACCGTTCCTCAACCGCTGCGTTTCCGCCCAATATTTGTGACGAAAGTTGTAAGCCGAAGTAAAACCGGGTGCCGTTGCCGCGCCGCTCATCACCTTTTGCTATGCTTATTCATAATTTAAACGTTACCTGCCCGAAGGTGATATGAGCCTGGACACTGCCCCCGTGCCTGAGCTCTCCGGTCAACAACGACGCTGCCATCTGTTATTGATGTTGTATGCGCCGGTGCCCGCAGTACAACTGGAGACTATCAGCCAAATAAATGGCGTTTCCCCCCCGGTTACCCGGCAAGATATAGCCGAGGTTGCCAGTGAAATCCAGCGTTTCCACCATCTGGAGATCGACGGTAACCCCGACGAGGGTTACCGGATCAGGGGCACCGCACTCAATCAACGCCTCTGCCTGCTCCACTGGCTGCGCAGAGCCCTGCGCTGTAGCCCGGAATTTATCGATCAGCATTTTTCCCGCTGGTTGCAGCAAGCTCTGGGGCAAAACACCGACCTGACACCGGAGTTGGAACAGTGCATCAGCGAGTATGAAGCGCGAGTCAACCGCAGCTTTGATCGACGCGATCGTCAGTTCCTGCAGCACTACCTGCGCTACTGCGCATGGGAGAGCCAACGCCAGCGGCACCCGACATTCAGCCACACACAACGCGACTGGCTGCATCAAAAACCGGAACATCAGGCGACCAGCTTGCTGCATCAATCATTGAATCAGCTATTTGCCCTGCCCCCCGAAGCCAGCGAAAGTGATTTTCTGCTGCTGATGTTTACTATGCTGAAAAACCACAGCTACCACAGCAGTGACTCAGCGGAAGATCTGCGTTTGATGGCGGCGATTGAAAATATGGTCGAGCGCTTCCAACAGATTTCCGGCATGACTTTCAGCAGTAAAGAAGATTTGATTAGCCAGCTGTTTGCCCATCTGGCCCCTGCGGTAGAACGCTGCCGCTTTGAGATTGGTATCGATAACACACTGTTGGAGGAAGTTGAACGCAAGTATCCGCGCCTGATGCGTACCGCTCAGGAGGCCCTGGCCCCACTTGAGCAGGAATACGGTATTCATTTTTCCAGCGAGGAAGCCGGGCTGGTCGCAATCAGTTTCGGTGCCTGGTTGATGCAGGGCAATGCGTTGCAGGAAAAACAGGTGTTATTGCTGACGCTGGACAACCCGCAGTTGGAAGAGGAAGTGGAATATCAGATCCGCGAATTAACGCTGCTACCGCTGAATATCAAGTATTTGCCGCTGCGCGACTATCTGCATTCTGGCGCGCCGCAGGGAGTCACCCTGGTGATCACCCCTTATGCCATGGAGCATGGTGAGCCGCAGCCACCGCTGATTTATACCGAATTGCCGTTAGCGCGCCAGCAGCGAAAATTCATCCGTGCGCTGCTGGAAACCTCTTAACGGTTGCTGCTGACCACAACGGCCGGCGGACGGATAAACAACGCCGGCAACACCACTGCCGCCATCACCCAGAACACTCCCCCCTGCAGATACTCGAACAGGAAACCGGCGATCACCGTCATAATCGCAATACCGCCGCCCATCGCCAGCGCTGAATACACCGCCTGCAGCCGGATCACTTCCGGCCCCTTGCGTGCGGCGATAAAACGCATCGCGGCCAGGTGACAAACGGTAAAGGTGCCACAGTGCAGAATTTGGATCACCAGCAGCCCCCCCAACTCGGTGCTACTGGCCATCAGGCTCCAGCGCAGTATCCCACAGCAGGCAGAGAGCAGCAGCAGATTGCGCGCATTCCAGCGACGGAACAGGAAATCACTGCTGGCAAAAATAATCACTTCTGCCACCACGCCCAGCGACCACAAGTAGCCAATGGTTGAAGCCGAGTAACCCGCCTCCTGCCAATAGATAGAACCGAAACTGTAATAACCGGCATGCGCGCCCTGCAACAGCGTTACGCACAGCAGGAAGCGCCAGACTGGCCCTTCCTTAAGCATCTCCCACAAAGAATGCTCGGTTTCGCTGTGAGTGCGCGCTTCCCCCTGCGGCATCACGCTCGGCTTCAGCATCATGCCCAACAGCATCGCCAGTATGCTGACTATCAGGCTGTAGAGGATAACGTTATGGCCCCAAACGGAAACCATCTGCCCGGTCAGCGCCGAGCCAATCACAAACGCCAGCGAGCCCCATAGTCTGACCCGGCCGTAATCCATGGTAATTTGCTTTTGCCAGGTACCGTCCAGTGCATCGGTCAGCGGGACCAGCGGCGAGAAGAACAGGTTGAAACCGGCGATCACCAGCATTAGCCAGCCCCAGCCGTTACCGAAACAGAACCCGATGGCAAAAGCCAGCGTCAGTAACGCTAACAGGCGCAATGCCGTCACCAGATGAGAGGGATCTTTTACCCGGGGAGCAATCAACAAACTACCGAGAAAGCGCGCAACCAGACCGGCACCAAGCAGAATACCGATGGTTTCAGGTGGTATGCCCTCACCTTTTAACCAAACGCCCCAAAAGGGTAAGAAGATACCGTAAGAAAAGAAATAGGTGAAATAACTGAGAGCTAGCCAACGCGTAGATTGCAGAACCATGATCCCTCCGGTGCGAGGGCGATACTTTGACAGAGCTCACACTGGCTAGCAACGTGCATTCACCACCGAGGGAATAGACTGTAAGGCAGTTCACAGTTTAGCCTTGTCATCAGGGCGCAGCGGTTGTTTCGGATCAGGGACATTGTCAGGTAACATCGCAAAAAACAGTCTGTTACCTGACGTCGCCTTAATGCGACAGAGCCATAAAAAAAGCCGGTCACCCAAGTGACCGGCCTGACGCCTCAGCGTTTATTACAGCAATGGAAATTATGCGTAAACCGGCAGGCGGGCGCAGATATCCAGTACTTTCTTCTTGGTGCGTTCGATGGTGGCTTCATCGTTGATGTTGTCCAGCACGTCGCAGATCCAGCCAGCCAGTTCACGCACATCAGCTTCTGTGAAACCACGACGGGTCACTGCCGGAGTACCGATACGCACACCGGAGGTGACGAACGGGCTCTTGGGATCGTTTGGCACGCTGTTTTTGTTCACGGTGATGTTGGCGCGGCCCAGGGCAGCGTCAGCTTCTTTACCGGTCAGGTTCTTATCAACCAGATCCAGCAGGAACAGATGGTTATGGGTGCCGCCGGAAACCACTTTGTAGCCGCGCTCCAGCACCACTTCCACCATAGCCTTGGCGTTTTTGGCCACTTGCTGCTGGTAAATTTTGAACTCAGGCTCCATGGCTTCTTTCAGCGCCACCGCTTTACCGGCGATCACGTGCATCAGTGGGCCGCCCTGGCCACCTGGGAACACGGCGGAGTTCAGCTTTTTATACAGATCTTCATCACCGCCTTTCGCCAGGATCAGGCCACCGCGCGGACCTGCCAGGGTTTTGTGAGTAGTGGTGGTCACGATGTGTGCGTGAGGGACCGGGTTCGGATAAACGCCGGCGGCGATCAGGCCCGCTACGTGCGCCATGTCAACGAACAGGTAAGCGCCGATGCTGTCTGCAATTTCGCGCATTTTTGCCCAATCAACGATACCGGAGAAGGCAGAGAAGCCACCGATGATCATTTTTGGTTTATGAGTCTGAGCCTGTTTAGCCAGATCTTCGTAATCGATTTGACCTTTTTCGTCGATGCCGTAAGGCACCACGTTATACAGCTTGCCGGACAGGTTGACCGGTGAACCGTGGGTCAGGTGGCCGCCGTGCGCCAGATTCATGCCCAGAATGGTGTCGCCCGGCTGCAGCAGCGCGGTATAGACAGCGAAGTTCGCCTGGGAACCGGAGTGCGGCTGGACGTTGGCGTAATCTGCGCCGAACAGCTCTTTTGCGCGGTCGATGGCCAGTTGCTCAACGATATCCACATATTCGCAGCCGCCGTAATAACGCTTGCCCGGATAACCTTCAGCGTATTTGTTGGTCAACTGGGAGCCCTGAGCCTGCATTACGCGCGGGCTGGTGTAGTTCTCAGACGCAATCAGCTCAATGTGCTCTTCCTGACGCACAACTTCTTGCTCCATTGCACGCCACAGTTCGGCATCGTAATCAGCAATGTTCATTTCACGCTTTAACATCCGGCTTCTCCTGACTAAATCAGCTAACTAAAAAATCACCAAATAACTACCCGTTCGGGTTCTGCGCCACAGTGTAAACTGTTTCGCCCCACCGAGGATAGGCCTTGACAGAGGTTTTTACGCAAACGATTGGCATTAGGCGCAGCAAGGCTTTGATCCGATAAAGCACCTCATTCGGCAACGGACTTTTACTCATGCTGATAATGCGGTTTTTTCATGTTCTGTGAGCGAGATCGTCGGCTGGCGACTCCGCAAGAAAAACAGGGGTATTTACAGCCACGGCAGAAACCGTTAGGATGCTTTCAAACAAAAGATGTATTCTAAATACATTATTAAAGTATTCCAATAATGTCCGACCAAGGAGCGCCACCATGCTGGATAGCCAAACCATCGCCACCGTAAAATCTACCATTCCCCTGCTGGCCGCTACCGGGCCAAAGCTGACCGCCCACTTCTACGACCGTATGTTCGAGCATAATCCCGAGTTAAAAGATGTGTTCAATATGAACAACCAGCGCAATGGCGATCAGCGTCAGGCCCTGTTCGATGCCATCTGCGCCTACGCCGTGAATATCGAGAATCTGGCGGCGCTGTTGCCGGCGGTGGAACGTATCGCCCAAAAACATACCAGCCTGAATATTCGCCCGGACCAGTATCAAATTGTCGGCAGCCATCTGATTGCCACGCTGGATGAGATGTTCAGCCCAGGCCAGGAAGTGCTGGACGCATGGGGCAAAGCCTACGGGGTGTTGGCGGACGTATTTATCCAGCGCGAAGGCCAGATTTACCAGGCTAGCGAAACCGCCGAGGGCGGTTGGCGCGACCTGCGAGCTTTCCGCATCGTCAAAAAACAGCCACAAAGCGACGTGATTTGTAGCTTTGTCTTGGCGCCTGTAGACGGCGGCAAAGTGATCGACTTCAAACCAGGCCAATACCTGGCGGTCTATATCAAACATGACAGCATGGAAAATCAGGAAGTACGCCAATACTCGCTGACCACTTCACCTAACGGCGAATACTACCGTATCGCAGTCAAACGTGAAGATCAGGGCAAAGTATCTAACTTCCTGCACCAGCAGGCCAAAGAAGGTGACGTGATTTACATCGCCCCGCCGCACGGAGATTTCTTCCTCGATGTGCAGCCGGAAACGCCTGTGGCACTGATTTCCGCCGGCGTCGGCCAAACCCCAATGCTCGGCATGCTCCACACTCTGCACGATAACCAGCATCCGGCGGATATACACTGGCTGCATGCAGCGGAAAACGGCGGCGTTCACGCCTTTGCCGATGAAGTTGCGGATATTGCCGGCCGCATGCCGAATCTGAGCCGTCACGTGTGGTACAACCAACCGGGTGCCAATGATGTGGTAGGCCGCGACTACCAGAGCCGTGGCCTGATGAACCTCAGTGCCCTGCGCGAAACGCTTGCCACGCCGCAGATGCATTACTACTTCTGTGGGCCGCTACCGTTTATGCAGTCTGTGGCCAGCCAACTGCTGAGCATGGGCGTAGAGGCCGATCGCATCCACTATGAATGCTTCGGCCCGCACAAGGTCATGTAATTGAAAGGGGCGCGGCCTGTTACCGCGCCCCTCCGTTATTTCTCCGCCAGCTTGCGTGTCTCCTTTACCTGCTGCGCCGTGACCGGTGCCGCCTGGTTGCCCCAACTTCCCCGCAAATAACTCATCAGCTCAGCAGCCTGCTGGTCGTTCAAGGTCCAGGCGTAACCCGGCATGGCGAGCGCAGTTGCATGCTGAGTGATCGGTGTATGTGCTCCTTCCAGCACCACGCGCAGCGCGGTTAACGGGTTCTCCGCCGTGACCGTTGCGTTACCGACCAAGGCAGGAATGGTGTTGTCGCTCCCCTCTCCTTTGTTACCGTGACAGGTTGAACAGTACATGGCATAGGTACGTTGCCCCGCTTGCCAGTTGTCGACCGCCATGGTTACGGGTTTCTCCAGCGGCGATTTTTCTGCCGCCAGACTGTGCAGATAAGTGGCAATGGCGTTCAAGTCACCGTCGGTCAGATATTGCGTACTGTGACTAACCACTTCACTCATCGGCCCTGCGACTGCCGCATGTTGGCTGCGCCCGGTTTTCAGCAAGGCCACCACTTCATCCTGTTTCAGTCCGCGTATTCCTGAAGCGTACCAGCCATCGAGTTCAGCACCGCTCAGGAAGGCTGGAGCTTTGCTGTCCAGCCCTTTCTCCTGCATCGCCCAGCCACGCGGCGTATGGCAACTGCCGCAGTGCCCAGCCCCTTGCACCAAGTAGGCGCCACGATTCCATTCGGCACTCTGGCTGGTGTCCGGCTGGTAAGGCGCATCCTCATGGAAGAGTTGGTTCCAGACCGCCAGCGGCCAACGCATCGACAGCGGCCAACTGATATCACTGGCACGGTTGGCGGTATTCTGCGGCGGGACTTCCTCCATCAGATAGTCATACAGCGCGCGCATATCTTCCGCATTCATTTTGGCGTAAGAGGTATACGGCATCGCGGGATACAACCGATGGCCGTCTTTGGCGATCCCCTGGCGCATGGCGCGATCAAACTCGTCAAAAGAATAAGCACCGATGCCCTGCTGCTTGTCCGGCGTAATATTGGTAGCGTAAATATTGCCCAGCGGGGTCGGGAACTTCATGCCGCCAGCAAACAGTGCGCCACCCGGCGAGGTATGGCAGGCGGTGCAGTCACCGGTCCTGGCCACATATTCCCCGGCCGACATCGCCTGCGCCGAGCCCCCCGCCGCCAATAACGTCAGTAAGTACAGTGAACGCATGCTCATGCCCCCTCCTTGGCGGCAGCGGGAGCATGGCCGAAAGCCAGTTCATTAACCGCACGCCATGCCTGGTCGATCGCCGAGTTGGCATATGGACTCCAGTCAGAGTCCGAGTTGGCAATCACAATCTTGCCGATCGGCTTACGCGCTGTCGCAATGATTTTCTTTGCTTCATCTTCGTCGTCAAACAGTCCATTGAGGAAATAGGAATAGCCATGCGACCAGCGGTTTACGGTGATCGCTTCGATATCACGCTGGTGATCAAAACCGGCGGAACCGAGCATGCCCTGCAACTGCTCACGGATCATCTGCTCATGCACTTCAAACGGCGTGCCCAACAGCAAGGCACGACCTTTGCGCGACTGTTCGCGCGGGCTTAATCCGCTGCCCGCCAGCGTCGGCACATACACCATGTGCAGGCCGATCGGTTGGTTTGGATCGCGCGGGTGCTGATAGCCGCCCATGCTCACCGGATAATCCAGCTTCACGCGGCAATACGGTGCCGTTGGCGAGTAAACTTCATGCACACCCAGCTTAATAAACGACTGCCAGTTACGGATCACCACTTTGCTGTACACCAGCGGCGACTTGACGTTCAGCTTCAGCGCCTGCTGCTGTTCAGGCGACATTTCCGGCACCAGATAAGGGATCATCATGTTGTAGCCGGCCATCACTACCTGCCCGGCGCGCACCTTGGTCATTTTCTCGCCGGTCATGTAGGTCACTTCGACCTTGTCACCGACGTTGGCCGCGTGCAGTCCGGTGCTGTTCAACCGTAATTTTACCGGTGACTCCGCCCGGTCAAGCTGGCTGTAGTCGAACTTCGCCAGCACTATGTCATTCATGTCCTTGCCACCTGGCGCTACCGCCGGGATCAGATGGCGTACCATTAAGCGAGTCAGAGTGGCGTTGCCATCGGGGAAGTGGAACACGTAAGGATCGTCGAGATCCGCCTGTGACTCTTCGTCCAGCGGCGGCAGGTTCATGCCGTTCAGGCCAGGCAGATCGCAAATACGCGCATCGCTGCAGGAAGTGGCGTCGATGCCCACCGCCTGGAAGTCACTGGTGGTTTGTTGGAAATAGCGGATCGCCATTTCACTCAGGCCGACCTTGTCACGCAGGAACTCGGTATAGCTGTGTTTGTCGAGCCATTCGCTTTTCTGCTCCTGACTCAATTCCGGCAGGTAATCCTTATCCACAGTGTGCAGTGCAATCAGCGCCTGGCGATCGCTTTCCGGCAGCGGGAAATCACCGATAAAAGCTTCGTAGGAACGGCCATTGAGGCGATCTCGGGGAATATCATCCGCTACCATACGGCCAGGATCACCGTTAACCACTTTGTCGACGCCGAAGTTTTTGCGATCGAAATAGACGCCGCGGCTCAGGTTAAGATCCGGATAGAAGGTTTTATCAAAAGCCTTTTCCAGATTGTCGATGCTGACGCCCAGCTTTTGCAGCAGCCCCATCGCCACCGGACTGAAGTTGGATCGCGGTGACTGCAGCGACTCACTGCCGCCGTAGCCGAGAATGGTGCCATTTTCGCTGCTGAATTCATTGCGCTTGGCGTGGCCGCCGAAGTCATCATGGTTATCAATCAGCAAAATACGCTGCTGCGGCCCCTTCATTTGCTGCCAGAAGCAGGCGGCCGCCAGCCCGCTGATACCGGCACCAACCACCACCAGATCGAACTCTTCCATGGCTGGGATGCTGGCAAAATCGAAGGCCTTGCCGTCACGCCCCAGTTGATGTGCATGTTCAAACGAACCGGGGTGGTTGCCGCGCAGCCCGGTCAGCGTCGGTGGGTAATAGAGGGTTTGATTGGCGGTTTGCGGCGATGCCCGCAGGATCTGCATCGGCGTTAACCCGGCGGCGATGGTGATCGCCACCCCATTAAGAAAATCGCGTCTGGTGATGCTCATAATTGGCTTCCTTCTATTTTTATTATCATCAGACCGGCCGGAGCCGGTCTGAAAGCCGCGTTATTTTTCAGATAAAACCTGATTAATCAATGTTTAAACACCACGTGGCGAATAGCAGTGTAATCTTCCAGACCATACATCGACATATCCTTGCCGTAGCCGGACAACTTTTGGCCACCGTGCGGCATCTCGCTCACCTGCATGAAATGGGTATGCCCCCGTATTGCAAACGGGCGCTCAGACGGTGCGCCCGGGTCCACAGTGACGACGCCAGCCCGTAGTCATGCAGATATGACAAGGGCGCAGCATGCTGCGCCCTCAGGGGGTTCAGATCAGAAACGTCACATCAAATCGCTTCTTCGTCCTGCTCGCCAGTACGGATACGCACTACGCGCGCCACGTCGAAGACAAAGATTTTGCCGTCGCCGATTTTGCCGGTTTGCGCAGTCTGCATGATGGTCTCGACGCAGGTATCGACGATATCGTCGGCCACCACGATCTCAATTTTCACCTTTGGCAGAAAATCGACCATGTACTCCGCGCCACGATACAGCTCGGTGTGGCCCTTCTGGCGGCCGAAGCCTTTCACTTCGGTGACGGTCATCCCGGTAATGCCAACCTCAGCCAGCGCTTCACGGACATCATCCAGTTTGAACGGCTTGATAATAGCGTCGATCTTTTTCATCTTGTTTCCTTTACCAATTTTTGCGGCCAAAGCCGGATGTGATTGGGTAGCGGCGGTCTTTGCCGAAATTGCGGGCGGTGATGCGCGGCCCAACGGCGGCCTGACGCCGTTTGTATTCGTTGATATCCACCAGGCGGATGACCTTGCGCACGATCGCCTCGTCGAAGCCTTCGGCCACCAGATCGGCAACCGACTTATCGCGTTCAACGTAACCTTCCAGAATCGCATCCAGAATGTCGTACGGCGGCAGGCTGTCCTGATCGAGCTGATCCGGTGCCAGTTCTGCGGACGGTGGACGATCGATTACCCGCTGCGGGATCACGTAAGATACGGTATTGCGGTATTCGGACAGTTTGAACACCAGCGTTTTCGGTACGTCTTTCAGCACGTCGAAGCCGCCTGCCATATCACCATACAGCGTGGCGTAACCTACGGCCATCTCGCTTTTATTGCCGGTAGTCAGCACGATGCTACGGCGCTTGTTGGACAGCGCCATCAACACCACGCCACGGCAGCGTGCCTGCAGATTTTCTTCGGTAGTATCGCGTTCGGTACCGGCAAACATTGGCGTTAGTTGGCCCATAAAGGCGTCGAACATAGGTTCAATAGAAACGATATCGAATTCAATGCCGAGGATTTCCGCCTCTTCTTTGGCGTCGGCGATACTGATATCCGCGGTATAGCGGAACGGCATCATCAGCGCCTGCACTTTATCTTTACCCAACGCATCGACGGCAATCGCCAACGTCAGTGCCGAATCAATGCCGCCAGACAACCCCAGTACCGCGCCCTTAAAGCCATTTTTAGTGACGTAATCACGCACCGCCAACACCAGGGCTTCGTACACCTGTGCCAACTGTGGCAACTCGGCGGCCGGTGCGGTCATTGGCACCACTTCCAGCTCATTGAGCTCAAGCAGGGTCACCTGCTCGGCAAACGCCGTCAGCCGATGGGTCATATTGCCGGCCGCATCGAACACCTTCGAACAACCGTCGAAAATCAGCTCATCCTGCCCGCCAATCTGGTTCAGATACACCAGTGGCAGATGGGTACGTTGGCAATGGCCGGCCATTAGCGTCTTGCGGATATACGGCTTTTCGCGATTGTAAGGCGAGGCATTGATCGACAAAATCATTTCGGCACCGGCAGCCTTGGCGGCATCGACCGGCCCAGGGAACCACAGATCCTCGCAAATCAGCAGTCCCAATTGATAGCCTTTCAGCTCAACCACGCAGGTTTCGTTACCGGCCAAGAAGTAGCGTTTCTCATCGAAAACGCCGTAGTTCGGCAACTGCTGCTTGAAGTAACGCGCCAGTAACTGCCCTTCAGAAAACAGCGACAGCGCATTATACAGCTTGTCACCTTCGCGCCACGGATGGCCAACCAGAATGGCGACCTCGGCAGAGGCCTGCTGCAGACGCTGCAGCTGTGCGTCACAGCGCTGATAAAAATCGTTACGGTACAGCAGGTCTTCCGGCGGATAGCCGGAGAGCGCCAACTCGGTGAACATGACCAGATCGGCTCCCGCCTTCTGCTGCTCTTGCACGGTTTGCAACATGCGTTCGGTGTTGCCTTCAATGTCACCGACCAGCAGATTTAGCTGGGCCAGTGCGATGGAAAGTGATCTGCTCATTGTTTAGGATCCCGCTTAATACGTTCCATGGTGCTTTGTGTTGGGCCACGCCACAAACCAGAGAACGGAGTGTAAATCATTCCACCGCATTTGTTGAGAACCTGCATGCTCAGGCTGCGGCGGAAAACATCATTCTTTAAAATCGTTGGCGTCCAGTTCATGGCGCGACAGCAACTTATAAAACTCGGTACGGTTACGGCCCGCCATACGCGCGGCCTGGGTCACGTTACCCTTGGTGATCTGCAACAGTTTGCGCAGATAGTGTAATTCAAACTGATTGCGTGCCTCGACAAAGGTCGGCAAGGCGGTATTTTCCCCTTCCAACGCCTGCTCAACCAGCGCTTCGCTGATCACCGGCGCAGAGGTCAGGGCCACACACTGCTCGATGACGTTCACCAGTTGGCGCACGTTGCCCGGCCAGGTGGCAGTCATCAGGCGTTTCATGGCGTCCGTTGAGAAGCTGCGGACGAAGGGTTTATGGCGCTTGGCCGATTCGCGCAGCAGATGATTGGCCAGCAGCGGGATATCCTCGGCACGCTCATTCAACGCCGGGATCTTCAGGTTCACCACGTTCAGGCGGTAGTACAAATCCTCGCGGAATTCGTTTTTCGCCATCGCCTTTTGCAGATCGCGGTGGGTGGCGGAAATGATGCGGACGTCAATGTCCAGATCGCGGTTGCTGCCCAGCGGGCGCACCTTGCGCTCCTGCAATACGCGCAACAGCTTAACCTGCAGCGAAAGCGGCATATCACCGATCTCGTCGAGGAACAGTGTGCCGCCGGCTGCCGCCTGGAACAACCCTTCGCGACTGCTGACCGCACCGGTAAAGGCCCCTTTGGCATGGCCAAACAGCTCGGACTCCAGCAGTTGCTCCGGCAACGCACCGCAGTTAATGGCGATAAACGCCTTTTTACCACGAGGACTGGCACCGTGGATCGCCTGCGCCAACACCTCTTTACCGGTGCCGCTATGGCCGTTAATCAATACGCTGACATCAGACTGCGCCACCATTTTTGCCTGCTCCAGCAGACGCAGCATAATCGGGCTGCGGGTGACGATGTCTTCACGCCAACTGTCATCACCGGCCGGCAGTGACAGCGATAATGCATCGTCGATGGCTTTGTACAGCGCATCGCGATCCACCGGTTTGGTCAGGAAGCTGAACACCCCTTGCTGGGTAGCCGCCACCGCGTCCGGTATCGAGCCATGAGCGGTCAGGATGATCACCGGCATGCCAGGCTGATGCTTTTGGATTTCGGCAAACAGCGCCATGCCGTCCATTTCATCCATCCGCAGATCGCTGATCACCAGATCAATCTTCTCACGCCCTAACAGGCGTAGCGCTTCCTGGCCGCTTTCAGCGGTAGTGACATGAAAACCTTCGCTGGTCAGGCGCATCCCCAGCAGCTTAAGCAGGCTGGGATCGTCGTCAACCAATAACAAATTGGCCGGTTTGCGTGCGGTCATTGCGCGTGAGACTCCTTGTTAGCGGGGGGCGGCGCGTAGGTATCTTCCGGCTCCACCGGCAAAGCGGTACCCTTCTCAGGTTCTGCATCCGGTTCTGCAGCCTTGGCCGGCGCGACTTTCTTGCCCGTGGCGTCGGTTTTTTGCTGCGTTCCGCTGTTGTCCGGGATATCACTCTGCATCTGCTTGCGCGAAGAGAGCTGGCGTTCGATATCGGTCAGATTTTCCAGCTTGCGCGAAGTGTCCTGCAACTGTGCCTGTAAGCGCACCTGGCTCTGGCGCAGCGTATCGATCTGGCTGTCGGAGCTTTCCTGCAGGTGCTGATAGCGCGCCTTTTCATCAAACAGAGTGATCTGCAGCACCTGCTGTTGACGCCACAACTGCAACAGCGGGCGCAGTGAGCTTGGGAACTCCATGCGGTAACTGTTCAGGCGGTCGATCATCTGACGACGTTCGCCCGAGGTCGGCTCGGCACTGCTCAGCAGGATGCTTTGCTTGAAAATACCGTCCCAGCTGTTGCCGGGCAGCGTTTTCGCCAGCGTACGCGCCTGGGTTGAACCGATACGATCGGCACAGTCCATGGCACGCAGCCAGTAAAGTGAGTTATTCAACGCATCTTTTTCGTCGAGCAACCACAGGCTGTCGCATGCTGCGATACGGTAATCCACCACTTTGGTGTCCGGGATCGCTTCCTGCTGAGGCTGACCCAGGTCACCACTGACCGCCCGATCGACGCACCCCGCCAGCAGAAACGGCATAAAAAGAACGCTGCCTAAAAAGGAAAATCGACGCTTGCCGAGCGGCGTGCCCTGTGTGGCACGCGGTGAACGTTCGGTCTGCGAGAGACGAAGGCGTTTAGACCATGTGTACATTATTATTCATTCTCGGCGGTTAATGGCAATTCAATACGGAAGCAAACGTCTGTGCCGGCAACTTCAACCAACTGCAGTTCGCCACGCATGCGGCGGATACAATCCTGCGCAATGCTCAGCCCCAGACCGCTTCCTTTTACCGCCCCTTTTCGCTGGTGACTACCTTGGAAAAAAGGCTCAAAAATCATGGTTCTCTCAGCTTCGGGGATCGGCGTGCCGCTGTTTGCGACATCAATTTGTACCCGTTGCCCAACCTGACGGCTGCGGATCCAAATGTTACCGGATTCCTGGCCGTAGTGCACCGCATTGGAGTAGAGATTATCCAGCACGCGCATTAATAGCGTAGGCTCTGCCCAGCATATTTCCGCATCCAATTGGATCTCGGTGCGGATCAATTTTGCCCGGGCCGGCAAACTGTGTGCCGCCACCACCATTTCGACCATCTCTTCCAGCTCGACATTCTCATGCTCTGCCGGGCCATCGGCCAGTTTGCGGTTGTAATCCAGCAGTTGTTCAATCAGTTGCTGCAGGTGGCGGCTGCTGCCGTCGAGAATAGCCACCACCTCTTTTTGATCGGAGGTCAGCGGACCGGCCACTTCATCCGCCAGCAGCTCGGTACCCTCACGCATGCTGGCCAGCGGCGTCTTTAGCTCATGCGAGATATGGCGCAGGAACTCATGGCGCTGCGACTCCAGCCACGCCAGACGTTCACTCAACCAAATAATCCGCTGGGCCAGTGAACGCAGTTCACGCGGCCCTTTGAAAGTATCGGTACTGCCCAATGCTCGCCCTTCCCCCAAACGGTTGATCATTCGCTCTACCGCTTTTACCGGGCCGATAATCATCCGGGTGAATAACACCACCAGCATCACGCTGACCAGGAACAGCATCAATGCCTGCCAGCCGAAGAACTGGCCGCGCTCGGCAATCGCCTGCTGTAACTGCTGGCCGCGAGAGAACACCACGGCGCGCGTGGCCTGCACCATCTCGGCATTAGAGCGTGAAAACGATTCTAACAGCGTGGAAGCCTGCGGATCCGGGCCGCTGCTTTGGCATTTAATCGTCGCGAGCTGGGTCAGCAGATCGCGCAAGGTTTGATAATAGCGTTCATCCGGCAGGATCGGCGCGTGGGCATCGAGCATCTGTGAATACTGTTTGCGCTGGTTTTGGTACAGCCGCGCCAGAGTGGGATCGACCAGTACGCAATATTGGCGGTAACTGCGTTCCATTTCCAGCGCTACGCTGGTCATCGCCTCGCTGCGTCGTGCATCCACCAGCGTGGTGCGGTTGATGTCTGCCGCCTGGGCGCTGAGGTGATCCAGGCTCTGGTAAGCCTGATAGGCCAGCACCAGCAGCGGCAACAGTACCAGCAGGAACGCCATCAGCACCAGTTGGCGCAGTGAGCGGGGAAATAAACGCCATCTTTTCAACGAAATCATCTCATTGTCTCTAGTCTGCTTCGATGCTAACCGAGTCGCCGATGAGAGGAAAGCCCGGCGTTCAGCGCAGCGTCAGGAAAATATAGGGAAGCGTGCCGTAGGTAGGAGTTTGCGTTTGGATCTGGCGATAATGAAAGAGTGGAAAACAGCGTTTTGACGATTTGACGCTGGGGCAGGGCTGCCCCATCGCAAGAATGTGTGGATGCCCTTGAATCTCGTCCCCAGGGTGATGTAGCACCAGGCTGGCATCGAACAGGACGAATAGCATCCGTACGTATCCGGGGTTGATGAACACTCATCACAGTTGGATACAGGCGGTGCCTCACTCCACGTGTCGCCCGATGGTTGATAAAGCGCTTGCGCGTCTGTTATCGGTTTGGTTGGACGATAGGCACCATTTCTTTGGCATCATTCGGAGGCTTATGAGGCAACAATTCCGTCTAAATACGGGGCCGTCATAAATAGTTGAATGAGCAACTGGGCAGAATAATGCACTTAGCGTGCCAACTTTTCAAGTTATTTTCAATTAATTGATATTATTGAATAAAAAATAAAAACATCGCCAAAGTTATAAAATAAGTAGCCTATCCGGTGAAGAAAAAAACGCCACCCTGTCGCCAAAAACCGACAACTTAAGCCAATTAATTTTCCACCATTATAAATCAATGAGTTAAATGTCTCTTTTTAGAGACAATGAAAACAGCCTCTGTCGCAAAATACCAACAATGCTCGGCAGGCAGAACAATAAAAAGGGGCGCAATCTCTTGCGCCCCTCAGGCTACCGCTAAATGCTCGCTTAGCCCAGTTGCTTACGGGCGTTGCGGAACATGCGCATCCACGGGCTGTCTTCGCCCCACTCTTCCGGATGCCACGAGTTGCTGACGGTGCGGAATACCCGCTCCGGATGCGGCATCATCACCGTCGCGCGGCCATTGCTGCTGGTCACTGCGGTGATCCCGTTCGGTGAACCGTTCGGGTTGGCTGGGTAGGTTTCCGTTACCTGGCCGGCATTGTCCACAAAACGCAACGCCACCAGGCCGTTGCTTTCCAGCGCCGCCAGGTGCGCAGCATCGCGCACTTCAACGTGCCCTTCACCGTGCGAGACGGCGATCGGCATGCGGGAACTCGCCATGCCCTGCATGAACAGCGACGGGCTGGCCGCCACTTCCACCAGGCTGAAACGCGCTTCAAAACGGTCTGACAGGTTACGTACGAAACGCGGCCAATGTTCGGCCCCTGGGATCAGATCGCGCAGGTTCGACATCATCTGGCAACCGTTACACACCCCCAGCGCCAGGGTTTGCGGACGGTGGAAAAAGGACTCGAACTCGTCACGCACGCGATCGTTGAACAGAATCGACTTCGCCCAGCCTTCACCGGCGCCCAGTACGTCACCGTACGAGAAGCCACCGCAGGCCACCAGCGTATGGAAGTCCTGCAGGTCACGACGGCCTTCCAGCAAATCGCTCATATGCACGTCTACCGCATCAAAACCGGCGCGATGGAATGCTGCAGCCATCTCAACGTGGGAGTTAACCCCCTGCTCACGCAGCACCGCTACTTTAGGACGTGCGCCCTTGGCGATGTACGGCGCAGCAATGTCTTCTCCCGGAGCGAAACTCAGTTTGACGTTCAGGCCAGGGTCACGCTCATCCTGCTTGGCCCGGTGCTCCTGATCGGCACATTCCGGGTTATCACGCAGGCGCTGCATCTGCCAGGTGGTTTCCGCCCACCAGGTGCGCAGCGTCGCGCGGCTTTCGCTGTATACCGTTTTATCGCCCTGGGTGATCACAAAGCGATCGCCGGCCTGTACGCTGCCGATGTGGTGAACATTGTCCACCAGACCATGCTGAGCAAATACCTGCTGTACCACAGCAAGCTGGTCAGCCGTAACCTGGATCACTGCGCCCAACTCTTCATTAAACAGCGCCGCCAGTGCATCGTCGCCCAGCGCTTTGATATCCACCTGCACGCCGCAGTGGCCGGCAAATGCCATTTCCGCCAACGTGACCAATAGGCCACCGTCGGAACGGTCGTGGTAAGCCAGCAGCGCGCGGTCGGCCACCAACTGTTGCATGGCATTGAAGAAGCCCGCCAACTGCTCAACGTTACGCACGTCGGCCGGTTTGTCGCCCAGTTGACGATAAACCTGCGCCAGCGCAGTAGCACCCAGCGCGTTATGGCCGTTACCCAGATCAATCAACAACAGTGCGCTGTCACCCTTATCGGTGCGCAGCTGTGGCGTCACGGTGTGGCGGACATCTTCTACGCGAGCAAAACCGGTGATCACCAGTGACAACGGCGAGGTCATTTCGCGCTGTTCGTTGCCTTCCTGCCAGCGGGTTTTCATCGACATAGAGTCTTTGCCCACTGGAATAGTGATACCCAGCGCCGGACAAAGTTCTTCGCCCACCGCCTTCACCGCTTCATACAAACCGGCATCTTCACCCGGGTGACCGGCTGCCGCCATCCAGTTAGCGGAAAGCTTCACGCGCTTGAGCGAACCGATTTCGGTCGCTGCCAGGTTGGTCAGCGCTTCCCCGACCGCCAGACGCCCAGAGGCGGCGAAGTCCAGCAGGGCCACCGGCGCACGTTCGCCGATAGACATCGCTTCACCGTAATAACTGTCCAGACTGGCAGTGGTCACCGCGCAGTCGGCGACCGGGATCTGCCACGGGCCTACCATCTGATCGCGCGCCACCATACCGGTCACGGTACGGTCGCCAATGGTGATCAGAAAGGTTTTCTCTGCAACCGCCGGCAGATGCAGTACGCGGTTGACCGCATCATTCAGGGTGATTTCGTCACGCAGCAGCGGCTGGCCTTTGGCCTGCAGGCGGGTCACGTCACGTGTCATCTTCGGCGTTTTACCCAGCAGCACGTCCAGCGGCATGTCGATCGGCTGGTTGTCGAAATGGCTGTCATTCAGCGTCAGATGTTGTTCTTCGGTGGCTTCACCGATCACCGCATAAGGCGCACGCTCACGGCGGCAAATCTCGTCAAACTGAGCCATCTGTGCCGGTGCAATCGCCATCACATAACGTTCCTGCGATTCATTACACCAGACTTCCAGCGGGCTCATGCCCGGCTCGTCGTTCAGAATATCGCGCAGTTCGAAACGACCACCGCGGCCGCCGTCGCTGACCAGTTCAGGCATGGCGTTGGACAAGCCACCGGCACCGACATCGTGGATAAACAGAATCGGGTTTTGTTCGCCCAACTGCCAACAGCGGTCGATCACTTCCTGGCAACGACGTTCCATTTCCGGGTTGTCACGCTGTACCGAAGCGAAGTCCAGATCGGCATCAGACTGGCCGGAGGCCATCGATGATGCCGCGCCGCCGCCCAGACCGATATTCATCGCCGGGCCACCCAGCACCACCAGTTTGGCACCAACGGTGATTTCAGCTTTTTGTACGTGGTTGGCGCGAATGTTACCAATACCGCCCGCCAGCATGATCGGCTTGTGGTAGCCGCGCAGTTCCACGCCGTTATGGCTATTGACCTGCTCTTCATAGGTACGGAAGTAACCCACCAGTGCCGGACGGCCGAATTCGTTGTTGAACGCCGCACCGCCCAATGGGCCGTCGGTCATGATATCCAGAGCCGTTACAATACGGTCTGGCTTGCCGAAATCCTGCTCCCAGGGCTGTTCAAAGCCGGGAATGCGCAGGTTGGAAACCGAGAAGCCCACCAGACCGGCCTTGGGTTTGGCGCCACGACCGGTTGCGCCTTCGTCACGGATCTCACCACCGGAACCGGTAGCGGCACCCGGCCATGGGGAGATCGCCGTTGGGTGGTTATGGGTTTCCACCTTCATCAGGATATGAGTTTCTTCCTGATGGTAGTCATACTGGCCGCTTTCCGGTGCGGCGAAGAACCGACCAACCTGCGAGCCTTCCATCACCGCCGCGTTGTCTTTATAAGCCGACAGCACGTAATCCGGCGTCTGTTCGAAGGTATTTTTGATCATTTTAAACAGCGACTTCGGTTGCTGTTCACCATCGATGACCCAATCGGCGTTGAAAATTTTATGGCGGCAGTGCTCGGAGTTGGCCTGCGCGAACATGTAGAGTTCGATATCTGTCGGGTTGCGCCCCAGACCGGTAAAGGCATTCAGCAGATAGTCGATTTCGTCCTCGGCCAGTGCCAGACCCAGCTTGAGGTTAGCCTGCTCCAGCGCGCTGCGCCCTTCCCCCAGCATATCGACCCTCTGATAAGGTGCCGGCTGATGTTGAGCGAACAGTTGCTCCGCCTGTTGCAGGCTGCTGAAGACGGTTTCCATCATGCGGTCGTGCAACAAGACGGCAAGCTGCTGCCATTGGGCTTCGGTCAGCGCCTCTGCCTTGACGTAAAACGCCAGACCGCGCTCCAGCCGCAGCACCTGCTTCAAACCGCAGTTGTGGGCAATATCGCTGGCTTTGGAAGACCACGGAGAAATGGTACCCGGACGCGGCGTCACCAACAGCAGACGGCCTTCAGGGGCATGTTCGGCGAGAGAGGGGCCGTACTTGAGCAGACGCGCGAGCTTGGCGTGCTCTTCGGTATTTAGCGGCGCGCTAACATCAGCAAAGTGGACGTACTCGGCGTAGATATCACTGACAGGAAGGTGAGCGTCCTGGCAACGGGACAGCAGTTTGGTAACACGAAAAGCCGACAAAGCGGGCGAACCACGCAGTATTTCCATAATCAAAGTTCTCTCGTCTTCGAAGCAACTGACTTCAGCACTTCATTGGGCGCAACAGGGGGAAAACGCGCGCCATTATAGAGAATCTAGGCCGCCGACGAAACCGTTTGCGTAGCTATTATTGATAAAAGCTCTCCGCCCCCTCGAATTGTCATAACGTGTCAATAAAGTTGCACGCTGGCGCTTTGTTGCGCAAAATGCCCCGGCCCTGGTGATTTAACCATAAGAAAAGACTGGTTTGCGGTCAGCAGTGCATGTGTGCCACCACTGGATAACTATTTGAAACGCCTTAAAATAAACTACATTCTAATCGGTGTTGTTACCTTGCTTCTGGCGCTCGCCCTGTGGCCCAATATCACCTGGCGCGGCGGCCAGGGCGGGCAACTCGAAGAGATCAAATCACGCGGAGAGTTGCGTATCAGTACGCTAAACTCACCGTTGAACTATTTCACCACCAAGCAGGGGCCAAGCGGTCTCGACTACGAGTTGGCGAAACGCTTTGCCAACTACCTGGGCGTGAAACTGGTAGTGATCCCGCACAAGAACATTAATGACCTGTTTGACGATCTGGACGATGACGATGCCGACCTGTTGGCCGCCGGCCTGATCTACAATCAGGATCGCCTCAGCCGCGCGCGCACCGGCCCGGCTTATTATTCCGTTTCTCAACAGTTGGTTTATCGTCTGGGTACTGCCCGGCCGAAAACCTTTGCCGACATTAAAGGCAAACTGGCGGTGGCCTCCGGCTCGGCACACGTCAGAACCCTGAAACAGCTCAAACAAAGTAAATTCCCGGATCTCAGTTGGGAAGCCTCCAGCGATCTCACCTCCAAGGAGCTGTTGGAGCAGGTGGCCGACGGCAAGCTGGATTACACCCTCGGCGATTCCGTCACCATCGCGCTACTGCAACGTATCCACCCACAATTGGCCGTGGCGTTCGACGTCACCGATGAAGAACCGGTTACCTGGTACTTGAAACGTGGCACCGACGATAGCCTATATGCGGCAATGCTGGACTTCTACAGCCAGATGGTGGACGACGGCACCCTGGCGCGGCTAGAAGAGAAGTATCTCGGCCACGTAGGCAGTTTCGATTACGTCGACACCAAGACCTTCCTGTCCGCCATCGATTCGGTACTGCCGACTTTTCGCTCGCTGTTCGAAAAGTATGCCAACGAGATCGACTGGAAGCTGCTGGCGGCCATTGCCTATCAGGAATCACACTGGAACCCGCAGGCAACCTCACCGACCGGCGTACGTGGTCTGATGATGCTGACACGAGCCACTGCCGACGGCCTGGGGGTTAACGATCGTCTCGATCCCGAGGAAAGTATTCAGGGCGGTGCCCTCTACCTGCAAAGGCTGATGGCCAAGGTGCCCGACAGCGTGCCCGAAGATGAACGTATCTGGTTCTCACTGGCGGCCTACAACATGGGCTGGGGCCATATGCTCGATGCCCGTAAGCTGACCAAAATGCAAAAAGGCAATCCGGACAGTTGGGTCGACGTCAAACAGCGTCTGCCGATGCTCAGCCAGAAACGCCACTACCCGCAATTAACCTACGGCTATGCGCGTGGGCGCGAAGCCTATAACTACGTGGAAAACATTCGCCGCTATCAGGTTAGCCTGGTGGGTTATTTGCAAGAAAAGGAGAGAAAGGCGACGCAGGAAGCGGCCGAGCAGGTGGAACTGGGGAAAGGCTATCCGGCCGTGACACCGGAGTTGGCACTGAATTTCTGATTATTCCGGCTTGTTATCCACAGCGGTGCGCTGCGCCTGCTTCAACGCCTTTTTCTGCTCACGACGCAGGCGGAAAAAGTTGCTCAGCGTAGCGGCACACTCCTCGGCCAACACGCCGGACAGGATCTCCACCTGATGATTCATGCCCGGATGGCGCAAAATATCCACCAGCGATCCTGCCGCACCGGTTTTCACATCGGCTGCACCGTACACCAACCGACGAATACGACTGTGCACCATAGCCCCGGCGCACATCACACAGGGTTCCAGGGTCACATACAGAGTAGCATTCAGCAGACGGTAATTCTGTAGCACTGCCCCGCCCTGCCGTAACGCCATGATCTCCGCATGCGCCGTCGGATCGTGGCGGCCAATCGGCCGGTTCCAGCCTTCGCCAATCACCTGATTATCCAGCACCAGCAGTGCACCTACCGGCACTTCACCCTCTTCCTGCGCACGCAGGGCCAACCGCAATGCCTGACGCATCCAGTATTCATCGTTATATTCAGTCATTGCATCATTCCTCGTGCACTTTGCGGCGGGCATTATACACAGTAGCCCCTTTTGTCGCAGCCACTCGACTATACTGGCCGAATAACAGTGTTTTTCTGGGACAGGAAACATGAAATTCAGCAAAAAGAATGCCGTCGTGGTGCGTAAGGCGCTGGATGGTTGGGTCGGTGAAGGGGCATTAACCACACAACAGCAGCAACAACTGTTGCAACATGTCGAAGTGCAGCCCTTCGACTGGCGACGACTGGCACGTTATGCGTTTCTCGCCGCGCTAGCTTCTCTGGTGATTGCCATCAGCAGCCTGTTCGCCGACAACGAGCTGCTTTATCGCTTGAGCAAACTGTTCCGCTTCGACGCACCGGTGCGCATGACTATCGCCGCCATGGTAGCCGCACTTTGCTATATCTGGGCGCTGCGCCGCCGTCGGCGCCATCCGGAAAAACGCTACGGCAATGAGGCAGCGCTGTTCGTTGCCGTGCTGTTTACCGCCTGTGCCCTGTGGCAGATGGGCGTCTGGCTGGATAACGGCAGCGGCCGGGTTTCACTGCTGCTGATATTCGCCGCCCTATTGTATGGCGTAATTGGCTGGTTCAGCCGCTCCGGGCTGGTGTGGTGGTTTGCCCTTCTGTCACTCGGCAACGCCTTCGGCGCCGAAACCGGTTATATGTCCGGCTGGGGAGCTTATTGGCTGGGCATGAGCTTCCCGATGCGCTTTATCGCCTTCGGGGTGGTCCTGATCGCCGCGGCTTTGCTGTTACGACCGCTGCTCGCCAGCCGCGGGCTGGAACGAGTTTCCCTAGCGATGGGCTTGTTGTATCTGTTTATTGCCCTGTGGTTACTGTCAATCTTTGGCAATTATGGTGACCTCGACAGTTGGTACAATGCTCGTCAGATAGAACTGTTCCACTGGAGCCTGTTGTTCGGCCTGGTCGCCGTCGGCTGCATTTGGCTGGGGCTAAAACGTGACGACGGCATGCTGCGCGGGTTCGGCCTGACTTTCCTTGGCATTAACCTCTATACTCGCTTTTTCGAGTTTTTCTGGGGCGCGATGCCAAAGGCAATTTTCTTTGTGCTGCTTGGCCTGAGCCTGTGGGCATTAGGCCACTACGCTGAAAAAATATGGCAACTGGGCCGCAAACCGCACGACCTGACCGATGATTAACATCCGGCCTCCTCTGCAGCGCAGCTAACAACAGGGTGGTTTAAAAGACAGCGGGTATAGCGCGAAATTGCGATAGATCATAAACAATTAATAATTAGCGGAGTAATGTTTAAGACAAGCAATAAAGCTTTTATCAAGGAGTGAGTTATGGCTGCCTCAACTTTCTTTATCCCTTCCGTCAATATGATCGGTTCCGGTTGTCTGAACGATGCGGCGAACACCATGAAGCAACAAGGATTGCGCCACGCATTGATCGTGACCGACAAAGTGCTGAATAACATTGGCGTAGTCGCTCAGGTTCAACAGTTACTTGCCGCACAACAGATTGAAAGCTGCGTTTATGACGGCACCCACCCTAACCCAACTACCCTTAACGTGCAGCAGGGTCTGGCCCTGCTGCAAGAACACCGCTGCGATTGCGTAGTTTCTCTTGGCGGCGGCTCACCACACGACTGCGCCAAAGGTATCGCGCTGGTCGCGACCAACGGCGGAGAGATCAAGGATTATGAAGGTGTCGATCGCTCTGCCAAACCGCAGTTGCCGATGGTTGCCATCAACACCACCGCCGGCACCGCGTCTGAAATGACCCGTTTTTGCATCATTACCGACGAAGCACGCCACATCAAAATGGCGATTGTCGATAAACACGTCACCCCAATCCTGTCGGTCAACGATCCGCACCTGATGGCCGGCATGCCAAAAGGACTGACCGCCGCCACCGGGATGGATGCATTAACCCATGCGATTGAAGCCTACGTTTCCAGCGCCGCCAACCCGATTACCGACGCCTGCGCGCTGAAAGCCGTCACCATGATTGCCGAATCGCTGCGCGACGCGGTCGCCGACGGTAGCAATATGCAGGCGCGTGAAAATATGGCCTACGCCCAGTTCTTGGCCGGAATGGCCTTCAATAACGCTTCTCTCGGTTATGTGCACGCCATGGCGCACCAACTCGGCGGTTTCTACGATCTGCCGCATGGGGTATGTAACGCGGTGCTGCTGCCACACGTGCAGGAGTTCAACGCCCGGGTTTGTGCACCACGGTTGAAAGACATCGCCGTCGCCATGGGGCTGGATGTGAAGCACCTTAACGATCCACAGGGCGCTGCTGCCTGTATCGCAGCCATTCGTTTGCTGGCGAAAGACGTCGGCATCCCAGCTGGGCTGCTCGATTTAAAAGTGAAAGAGCAGGATTTCGATACGCTGGCGGCCAATGCGCTGAAAGACGCCTGCGGCTTCACTAACCCGATACAAGCCACCCACGAACAGATTGTCGCCATCTTCCGCGCGGCAATGTAATTATCCAAAATAGCAACAGGGCGGATAATCCGCCCTGTTGCTAACAAAGCAGGAAAAAGCGTGGTTTTTCCTGCTTTGTGGTGAGCAGCCGAAAATCAATAAATTGATTTTCCTGATTTTTATTTATCGGCCTCTACTCGCTCTGGGCAGGAATGAGGTTTGTCATCAGTCTGAAGGGCGGATAATCCGCCCTTTTGCTATTCCAATTGCTGCAACTCACCCAGCTTACTGACCCGCCAGCGGTGCTCGCAGAAATACAGCAAGGGGTTATCCTGCTTGCTGTCGCTGTAACCACTGTATAGCTTGAGCGGCGTACCGAGACGCTGTTCCAACTGGGTCACCTTCTGGACCCCCAGGCAACGCAGAGCCAGTACCCAACCGCCGTAACGCCGTACAATACGGCTACCTACCAGGTGAACCCGCGGCAGAAAAGCAGAGTCCTGATACACCTGTTCCACCAAACGCTCCGGCGAACCGGTGATCAGCCATACCTGCGTATCATGCGCTTCGAGATACTGACGCAGACGCATTTGCACCACCGGGAAGGCGGTCACCTTATCGCGGAAATAGCTGACAAAGCGCTGTTCCAGCGCCTTTAAGCGAGCCTCCGAGCGACCAAAGGTAATCGACCACAGCAGCACACTCATCGGCCAGCGGGCAGCACGGCCCATCACCAATAGCGTCAGCCCGACAACCGGCAACAACGGCACCACCAGCAACAAATTCAATGGCAGATGGCGCAACAAGAAACGCAAGAAACTGCCAAACATGTCTTCCTGATGCAGCGTGCCGTCCAGATCAAAGAACACCACACGGCGGCCTTCCGCGGCCTGTTGGCTCTGTTTCTCGCTCAAGCGCTACTCCTCAGGATCGTTGAATCCCATTATCCAGGTGAAAATAAATCCAGCGGCAATGGTAATCACCAGCCCCGTCAGATACAACATCACCTTACCCGAGACAATGGTTAACGCCAAAGGTAAACCCGAGATACCAAAGGTGATCACCGTAGCCACCTTCCAGTAGCTGATCAGCGCCCCACCCACAGCACCGCCGAGACACGCAGCGATAAAGGGCCTCCCCAGCGGCAAGGTCACCCCGAAAATCAAAGGTTCGCCAATGCCGAGAATACCGACCGGCAACGCCCCTTTTATTACCTTTTTCAGCCGTGCATTACGGGTTTTCATTAATACGGCCAGCGCAGCCCCGACCTGACCGACACCCGCCATCGCCAAAATCGGCAACAGTGGGTTAGAACCGTGTGCCTGCACCAGTTCGACGTGGATCGGCACCAGCCCCTGATGTAAACCGGACAGCACCAACGGCAGGAACAACCCGGACAGCACTGCGCCCACCAGCAGGCCCCCTTTGTCGATCGCCAGGTTAGCACCGTGGGCGATGGCATCAGAAATGTAGCCGCCCAACGGCTGCAGGATCACGATCGCCAACGATGCGGTCACCAGGGTGGTGATCAGCGGATTGAGGATCAGCTCGATCGACTCCGGCAACCAATTACGCAGGCGCTTTTCAACCCAGCACATCAACGCCACCACCAGCAGCACCGCAATCACCCCACCGCGCCCAGGCTGCAATGCCTCACCGAATAAAGTGATTTGCGCCAACGCCGGGCTGGAGAGAATACCGGCCATAACGCCGCCCATCGCCTGAGAACCGCCAAACACCCTGGCGGCGTTAACCCCGACCAGAATATTCATGATGGCGAACACTGCGCTGCCAAAAATCGCCAGCAGCCCCAGCACGTTGGGGTAATTTAGCGCCAGTTCGCCGGCAATATCCGGCCGTTTCAGCAGGTTAATGATGCCGGTAATCAGGCCGGAGGCGATGAACGCCGGTATCAATGGAATAAAGACATCGGCCAGCTTTTTCAGCGCGCCGCTCACTGGCGCAGCATACTTTTGTTTGGCTTGTGCTTTATTACGGGCGACATCATCCCCGCTGTCCACGGCAGGCGGTGCGCCGGTGAGCAGTGAACGCATGGCATCGACCACCTTGGCGGCGGCCCCAGGGCCGACGATAAACTGGTGCTGTTCGCCCTGTTTGATGTAGCCCTTAACTCCCGGTAACTGCCTGAGCGCCGCCAGGTCAAGGCGTTGCTCATCGCTAACCTCGACACGGACTCGTGTCATGCAGTTCTCCAGCCGGAGGATATTCTCCTCACCGCCAATGCCCGCCAGGATCTGTGTCGCTAGTCCCGTTGTCTTGTCCATCGCCCGCCCCTGGTGTGGTTTAGCGCATCAATGCCGCGCGCAAATAGCCGTCATGCTGTTGTAAGCGCTGCTGCGCCTCTTGTGCGTCGATATCGGCCAGAATCATCAGGATTGCCGGTTTGACTTCAAAACCGGTCTGCGTCAGCGCCGCTTCGGCCTGACTGCGCTCGGCACCGGTGGCTTCCACCACGATGCGGCAGGCGCGATCCACCAGTTTTACGTTGGTAGCCTTCACGTCCACCATCAGGTTTTCATAAACTTTACCCAGTTTGACCATCGCCCCGGTCGACAGCATGTTCAGCACCAGTTTCTGCGCAGTGCCGGACTTCAAACGCGTCGAACCGGTCAGGGCTTCCGGCCCCACCACCGGTGAAATAGCCACCTGCGCCTCATGGGCGATCGGCGAATCCGGGTTACAGGAAATCGCCGCCGTTGGGCAGCCCAATTGGCGTGCATAGCGCAGAGCACCTATCACATAAGGTGTGCGCCCGGATGCTGCCAGTCCTACCACCATGTCGGTGGCGGTCAAATCCAGCGCGACGAGATCTGCCTCGCCCAGCGCCGCATCATCCTCCGCACCTTCCACCGCTTTGAGCAGCGCGCCCGGGCCACCGGCAATCAACCCTATCACCATGCCATGCGGCACGCCGAAGGTCGGTGGACATTCGGAGGCATCCAACACCCCAAGGCGGCCGCTGGTGCCGGCCCCCAGATAAATCAACCGCCCACCGGCCTTCAACGCCGCAGCCGCCAGATCCACCGCTTGTACGATGGCCGGCAATACTTTTTCAATCGCCTCCGGTACCTTACGGTCTTCCTGGTTAAAGCAGCTCACCATCTCCAGCGTCGACATCTCATCGAGCCCCATGGTGGCCGGATTGCGGGTTTCGGATACTAATGCGCCCAAGTTCATTTTTTCACCTTTGAATTTTTAATTCTAAAAACAAAATCATTATTTGAATATTTTATTCAACAAAGCGAGCGCTTTTTGCTATTTTAGAGACTGGCTCACAAAAAATTTTCACTGCGCGTTTTCGCCATCGCCGTGGCAGAATGACGTCTGGTTTCCAGGGAATTACCAATGAGTACCCTTCTTCGTATTCGTCAGATGTATCCAACGCTGGCTCAAAATGACCGCAAGCTGGCGGACTTTCTGCTGCATAACGCCGAACAGGCGCGACATCTCAGCTCGCAAAAGCTGGCCCAACTGGCCGGCATCAGTCAGTCGAGCGTGGTGAAGTTTGCTCAGAAGATGGGTTACAAAGGCTTCCCGGCACTAAAACTGGCGCTGAGTGAAACCCTGGCCCAACCGCAAACAGAGCCCGTAGTTACGGTACATAACCAGATCCTCAGCAGTGATGTCTTGAAAACCGTCGGTGAAAAACTGTTGGTTGAAAAGCAGGCAGCGCTGCGTGCCACACTGGACATCAATAGTGAGGAACGCCTGCATCAGGCACTGGAAATGTTGCGTCAGGCGCGAAGGGTTATTTTGCTGGGGGTAGGGGCTTCCGGCCTGGTCGCCAAAGATTTCTCCTATAAGTTACTTAAAATTGGCGTGATGGCAGTAGCCGAGCAGGATATGCACGTCCAGTTGGCAACGGTTCAGGCGCTGGACAAGCGGGATTTGTTATTGGCCATTTCGTTCAGCGGCGAACGACGGGAAATCAACCTGGCGGCGGAAGAAGCCCGCCTGGCCGGCGCTAAAGTGCTGGCGCTGACCAGCTTCTCACCGAACGGCCTGCAGCAACGTGCCGACCACTGCTTATATACCATCGCCGAAGAGCCCAATACCCGCAGCGCGGCTATCTCTTCCAGCACCGCTCAATATGCCCTCACCGATCTGCTGTTTATGGCCTTAATTCAGCACGATCTTGATCACGCCCGCGTTAGAATAAAACACAGCGAACAATTAGTGAAAAAACTCGTCTGAATCGTATAATGCCCATGCCACAAACACCAGGATATAAAAAACACATCTAAAAATAGAGCGTGTGGCGTTTATTTTTTAAATTCCGTCCAGAATTTAAACAAGCATGGATAGCAATATATTGATAACCGAGTTCTTATGAAAACACATACAGAAATTTTAAATAAAACCCACATACTCGCAACATCACCCGTGGTCCGCCATTTTTTACTTTTCGTTGTCGCTTCGTTGATATTAATAAAAGCCATGGGTTATGGCGGTGCCAAAGGGATTGATGTCCTATTTATTTCACTTAGCCTGTTATTATTATCTAAAATCCCCCTCACTCGGTACTTTTTGGTTATACCCTATATTATATTTTGTGCCATTTATGCCCCGGTCGGCGTGATCTACGGCCCACCTTCCGTTCCCGTGGTGTCGGCCCTGTTTCAAACCAACCGGGCGGAAGCCGTCGAATTTCTGCACACCATACCTGCCAGCTGCTATCTATTACCCAGCGCCACACTGCTAACGTTGTTTATTCTTGCTCGCTATAGCTGGCAGCGTTCGCTCCCGATAAAAAAAATATTACCATTCTTGGTAATTTTTATCGTTTTGCTGTTCGCCAGGATACTCAGTGGGGGAGTGGAAAATCTTAAATTAGTGAATTTCTTTTCCTCGCTGATTTCTTCATACCACAGCTACAACCAACAAATGGCAGAAATTGAAACCGGCACCTTGGCTCACCCTAACTGGATAGTAGATGCAGGGAATAGCACCCAGGCTAACTATGTGATAATCGTTGGCGAAAGCATGCGTAGAGACTATATGTCATCATTCGGTTATGCGACACCGACCACCCCCTTCCTGGATAACGTGAACGGGACCTTTTACAGTGATTATATATCCACCGCATCGAACACGTTCGAATCTCTGCCGAGAACCCTGGCATTGAGCGAGGGGAAAAGCAGCAATATTGCAGATAACATTATTACGCTGGCGAAAGCGGCAGGATTACACACCCATTGGTTTTCCAATCAAGGTTTGATTGGCCAATTTGATTCACCGGTTTCCAAAATAGCCATGTTCAGTGATGAACGCCGCTTCCTGAAAAAAGGGGATTATCAATCACGTAATACCGATGATGATGAGCTGTTACCCCTGCTGCAAAGCGCATTGGCTAATAATGGTCTGGGAAATCTGTATGTTTTGCATATCATGGGATCTCACTCAGACTTTTGCGAACGCCTCGGTGACGAACTGCCGGTTTTCACCAGCGATAACGCTGAGCTCGCTTGTTATCTTTCAACCTACCGCAAGACAGACCGCTTCATCGAGCATGCTTATCGGATGCTGCAAGCGACTCACACCCCCTTTAAATTAATCTATTTCTCTGACCACGGCCTTTCTCACCGAGAAATTGACGGTAAACTTTACCTGCGCCATGGCGGCAATTATTGGCAGAATTATGAAGTGCCCCTACTGGTGCTTTCTGATTCGGACCGACAACGGACTCTTATTGAGGATCCGCATAGTGCCTTTGACTTCCTCAGTCTGTTTGCCCAACAGGCGGGGATCACCATTACCCGGCCACAATTATCTTCAGCGGTAATGGCACAAGACAAGAGGCACGTCTTCAATGGTCAGGAAATGGTTGATTTTGAGCAGTTGGCCAACGACCCACCGGAGTTACTATGACGGCCCGGTTAAGCGCATCTGCTGCTACAGGTGAAAAAACGCCCGGAAAAATGGGTTTTATGATAGATTGCGCGCCTGTTCGTGTGCACCGATTAAAAGATAACTGACATGGCACTGTTGATTACCAAGAAATGCATCAACTGCGATATGTGCGAACCCGAATGCCCTAATCAGGCTATTTCGATGGGCAAGGATATCTACCAGATTGATACCGATCGCTGTACCGAATGCGTCGGCCACTACGATGTTCCCACCTGCCAGCAGGTGTGCCCTATCGATAACACTATTGTGGTTGATCCACAGCACAACGAAACCAACGAACAGCTGTGGGACAAGTTTGTGGTGCTGCACCACGCCGACCGCCTCTGACCACTGCGGTCAGATCAACAAGGGCACCGACAGGCGCCCTTGGGTTTTGTCGCCGGACAAAACTGTTACCCTTCGATAATCACCGTGGCACAGGCATAGCGGCGTTCATCCGCCAGCGAAACATGAATCGAGGTTACCCCCATCTCCTGCGCCAGCTCGGCAGCGCGAGCATGCAGGCGGATATTCGGCTTGCCGAGACCGTCGTTGAACACCTCAAACTGATTAAATGCCAGCCCATTGCGGATACCGGTGCCAAACGCCTTGGCGACGGCTTCTTTCACCGCAAACCGTTTGGCCAGAAAGCGTACCGGCTGCTGATGTTGCTGGTACAGTTCCCATTCAGCCTCGCTCAGCACGCGACGTGCCAGACGATCGCCACTGCGCTCCACGACCGCTTCGATGCGCGCCATTTCGACAATGTCGGTGCCCAGCCCCAGCACCGCCATTAGCGACGCGCTTCGCGCATCAGCAACTTCATGTCTGTCACCGCTGCCGGCAACCCACACATCACTGCCTGGCCGATTATTGCATGACCGATATTCAGCTCATGAATTTCCGGTAGGGCCGCTATCGGCTGAACGTTATGGTAAGTCAGGCCGTGGCCGGCGTTGACCTTCAGGCCTTTCTCTGCGGCATAGGTCGCGGCAACAGCAATGCGGTGCAGCTCGGTTTTCACCGCCAGTTCACCTTCAGCTTCGGCATAGGCACCGGTATGAATTTCGATATAGGGAGCGCCCACTGCAACCGCCGCATCGATCTGACGATGGTCCGGATCGATAAACAGCGAAACCAGAATGCCGGCCTTCGCCAAACGCTCAACCGCGATGGCCATCTTGTCTTGCTGCCCGGCGACGTCCAGTCCACCTTCGGTAGTTACTTCTTCACGCTTTTCCGGTACCAGGCAACAAAAGTGCGGCTTCAGCTCAATAGCGATATCCAGCATTTCATCGGTCACGGCCATTTCCAGATTCATGCGCGTCTGGATGGTCTGGCGCAAAATGCGAACGTCGCGATCGGTGATATGACGGCGGTCTTCACGCAGATGTACGGTGATCCCGTCGGCCCCTGCCTGCTCGGCAATAAATGCCGCCTGAACCGGATCCGGGTATTGGGTTCCGCGCGCGTTACGTAACGTGGCGATGTGATCGATATTGACGCCCAACAGCAAATCAGCCATGACAACCCTCTAAAAAACGATTTTCAGTGACCGTAGTTTACACTCGGTGACAGTGCTGCAAAAGGGAAAAGGTCAGGCGTCGTCGACCGGCGGATCCGGCTGTTTACGGACAAACTGACGAAACAACTCGCGGCTCTTCAGTGGTTTGCCCCTCAAGTAGGGTTTGAGTGCCATGCGGGTGAAACGTTTGGCGGCACGCAAGGTTTGCACGTCTGGGAACTGGCGCTCTGCCAGCGCACGCAGCTCACGGCCGGTAAAGCTGTAATGGTCCACCACCAGGCTGGCGATAAAGCCTTTTTCCTCGCGGTAGCGGTAAGTCATGCCGTCGTCCACCGGCAGGCCACTACCGGCACAGTGCAGGAAATCCAGGCCGTAGCCCAGGTGATTGAGCAAGGCCAATTCGAACTGACGTAGTGCCTGCTCCGGCGAAACGTCTTCTGCCGCCAACGCCTGCAAACATTGCAGATAATCGAAGAATAATACCGAGTAATTGGCTTCCTGCTCCAGTACCCGTGACAGCAGTTCATTCACGTACAGGCCGCTGTAGAGCATCATGCCGCTAAGGGGTAAACCGAGAGAGACCGCTTCGGCGCTACGCAGCGTTTTGACTTCGCCACGACCGCCCCAGCGTACCAGCAGAGGAGTAAAGGGTTGCAGGCAACCCTTTAAATTGGAACGGCGGCTGCGCGCGCCTTTTGCCAGCAAACGCACCCGCCCATGACCTTCGGTAAACATATCCAGCATCAGGCTGGTTTCACTGTACGGTCGTCCATGCAGGACGAAAGCGCGTTCCCAGCCGTCCATTAGTGGGTTTATTTCAGGTCGTCGGTATAGCCCAGGCTACGCAACGCACGTTCGTCGTCCGCCCAGCCCGATTTCACTTTCACCCACAGCTCCAGATGAACTTTGGTTTCGAACATTTGTTCCATATCCTGGCGAGCTTCGATACCGATGGTTTTGATCTTGGCGCCTTTGTTGCCGATGACCATTTTCTTTTGGCCTTCACGCTCAACCAGGATCAGCCCGTGGACGTTGTAACCGCCACGTTCATTCGGCACAAATTGTTCGATCTCAACCGTCACCGAGTAAGGCAGTTCTTCACCCAGGAAACGCATCAGCTTTTCACGGATAATTTCCGACGCCATAAAGCGCTGCGAACGGTCGGTGATGTAATCGTCCGGGAAGTGGTGTTCCGCTTCCGGCAGTACCTTACGCGCGATAGCCGCGATGGTATCCACGTTCATGCCTTTTTCAGCAGAGATCGGCACTACGTCGAGGAAGTTCATCTGCTGGCTGAGGAACGCAATGTGCGGCAACAGCTTGGATTTGTCAGTAACGTTGTCGACCTTGTTGATCGCCAGCAGGACCGGGCATTTCAGGCTACGCAGCTTGTTGACCACCATTTCATCGTCGGCGGTCCAGTTGGTCCCTTCCACAACGAAGATCACCAGCTCGACATCGCCGATTGAGCTGCTGGCCGCGCGGTTCATCAAACGGTTGATGGCGCGTTTTTCTTCGATGTGCAGACCCGGGGTGTCGACGTAAATGGCCTGATAGGCGCCATCGGTATCGATACCCATAATGCGGTGACGGGTCGTCTGTGGTTTACGCGAGGTGATGGAGACTTTTTGCCCCAGCAGTTGGTTCAGCAACGTGGACTTGCCCACGTTGGGGCGACCGACTATCGCAATAAAACCACAGTATTGTTTCTCTTCGCTCATTCAAGCTCCAGCTTTATTAACGCTTGTTCCGCTGCCGCTTGTTCGGCTTTACGGCGGCTTGAGCCGGTTCCCACGACGGGTTCGCTCAAACCACTCACCTGACAGTGGATAGTAAATTCCTGATCGTGCGCCTCACCGCGAACCTGCACCACCAGATAAGAAGGTAACGGCAGATGACGACCCTGCAAAAACTCCTGCAAACGGGTTTTTGGGTCTTTCTGCTTATCACCGGGGCTGATTTCGTCCAACCGGCTGCGATACCAGTCCAAAATCAGTCGTTCAACAGTTTGGATGTCACTATCCAGGAACACGCCGCCAATCAAGGCTTCCACCGTATCCGCCAGGATTGATTCGCGGCGGAATCCACCACTTTTCAACTCACCCGGGCCAAGACGCAGACATTCGCCCAGATCAAACTCACGCCCCATTTCTGCCAGCGTATTACCGCGCACCAGCGTGGCGCGCATACGGCTCATATCGCCCTCGTCTACGCGAGGAAAACGCTGGAACAGCGCATTGGCGATGACAAAACTGAGAATGGAGTCACCCAGAAACTCAAGACGTTCATTGTGTTTACTGCTGGCGCTACGGTGAGTTAACGCTTGCAGTAAGAGCTCCTGCTGTTGAAAAGTGTAGCCCAGCTTCCGCTGCAGCCTATTTATTACGATGGGGTTCATGAGTTACCAATAGATCAAGAATGCGTCAAAAACTTGCAGCATACGGAACAGGCCTGCTTTGCCGAAAGCCAATCCAAAGCTGTTTCGTTTGCAGTGGCTCCCAACAGGGAGCCAACTTTTTATCGCTAGAGCCGGTATTCTACAACGAGTGGAAATATAATGCTGCGTTTATAGACGCTGGATTAATGAATTCCACCGATGCGGCTAAATCTTACGCCGGTAGGCCATTCGCCTTCCTGCTTTTCAAAACTCATCCAGATAGCCGTGGCCTTGCCTACCAGATTTTTCTCCGGTACGAAGCCCCAATAGCGGCTGTCAGCGCTGTTGTCGCGGTTATCACCCATCATGAAGTAATGACCCGCCGGCACAACCCACTCCGCCAACTGTTTGCCCGGCTGCTGATAGTAAGCGCCTACCTGATCCTGCGTGCCCGGCACGGTCAGAATATGGTGAGAAACATTACCCAGCGTTTCCTGGCGTTCACGCAGGCGAATGCCACCCTGCGGCACGTTTTCACTCAGTGGGATCGGGTAGAAACCGTTGCTGGCCTCACCCATGCCGCTGCGGCTGAACAGCTGCACAAAATCACTTGGCTGTGCGTCGTTATAAGTCACGGCCAATGCAGTATCGCATGACTGGCCGCTATTACACGAAGGCTGAACGGTCACACGCTTATTGATCGGATCGTAACTCACACGGTCGCCCGGCAGACCAATCACGCGCTTGATATAATCGAGTTTCGGATCCAGCGGATATTTAAATACCGCAATATCCCCGCGTTTCGGATGACCGGTTTCAATTAGCGTGGTCTGGGTAATAGGATCTTTAATGCCGTAGGCATATTTCTCCACCAGAATAAAATCGCCAATCAACAACGTCGGCATCATGGAACCGGACGGGATTTGGAAAGGTTCGTAAATAAACGAACGCACCACAAAGACCAGCAGCAATACCGGGAAAACCGATGCGCCGGTTTCAATCCAACCCGGTTGTTTCGCCACTTTTGCCAGCGTTTTCTCGTCTACGGCACCCGCTGTCTGTGCATTCACCGCCGCAATCTTCGCTCGGCGGGCCGGCGCCCATCTGAAGCGCTCAAAAGCCCAGATGATCCCGGTCACCAAGGTGGCCAGTGCCAGGATCAGGGCAAACATATTCGCCATGCAAACTCCCTAGTTTCGCGACTTTATCGCTGTTACTTACTTGTCCTTGCCAACGTGCAGAATGGCCAGGAACGCTTCTTGCGGCAACTCGACGTTACCCACCTGCTTCATGCGTTTCTTACCGTCTTTCTGTTTCTGCAGCAGCTTCTTCTTACGGCTGACGTCACCGCCATAGCATTTCGCCAAAACGTTTTTACGCAGCTGTTTCACCGTCGAACGCGCGATGATATGGGTACCGATCGCGGCCTGGATGGCAATATCGAACTGCTGACGTGGGATCAGCTCTTTCATCTTCTCTACCAGCTCACGGCCACGGTACTGCGAATTATCGCGGTGAGTGATCAGCGCCAACGCATCCACGCGCTCGTTGTTGATCAACACGTCGACACGCACCATGTCAGAGGTCTGGAAGCGTTTGAAGTTGTAATCCAGTGACGCATAACCGCGCGAGGTAGATTTCAGACGGTCGAAGAAGTCGAGTACCACTTCTGCCATTGGAATTTCGTAAGTCAGCGCAACCTGATTACCGTGGTAAACCATGTTGGTCTGCACGCCGCGTTTCTCGATACACAGAGTGATCACGTTACCCAGGAATTCCTGCGGCATCAGCATGTGGCATTCGGCGATCGGTTCACGCAGCTCTTCGATGTTATTGAGTGGCGGCAGCTTGGATGGGCTATCAACGTAGATAGTCTCTTTGCTGGTGGTTTCCACTTCATACACTACCGTTGGCGCGGTGGTGATCAGCTCCAGATCGTATTCACGCTCCAGACGTTCCTGAATGATCTCCATGTGCAACAGGCCGAGGAAGCCACAGCGGAAGCCGAAGCCCAGCGCAGTGGAGCTCTCTGGTTCGTAGAACAGAGAGGCGTCGTTCAGGCTCAGCTTGCCCAGCGCATCGCGGAAGGATTCATAGTCGTCGGAGCTGATCGGGAACAAGCCTGCGTAAACCTGCGGCTTCACTTTTTTGAAGCCCGGCAAGGCTTTGTCCGCCGGTTGACGAGCCAGTGTCAGGGTATCGCCCACCGGTGCGCCAAGGATGTCTTTAATTGCACAGACCAACCAGCCTACTTCACCACAGTTTAACACGTCGCGATCGACACGTTTCGGGGTGAAGATGCCCAGACGATCGGCATTATAGGTTTGGCCGGTGCTCATGACCTTGATCTTGTCGCCCTTACGCATGGTGCCATTCTTGACGCGCACCAAGGAAACTACGCCCAGGTAGTTATCGAACCAGGAGTCAATGATCAGTGCCTGCAGTGGCGCTTCCGGATCGCCTGCCGGCCCCGGAATATCACGCACCAGGCGTTCGAGCACTTCTGGTACGCCAACGCCGGTTTTGGCCGAGCAACGCACCGCATCGGTAGCGTCGATACCAACGATGTCTTCAATTTCCTGCGCGGCGCGATCGGGATCGGCTGCCGGCAAGTCAATTTTGTTCAGTACCGGCACCACTTCCAGATTCATATCCAGCGCGGTGTAGCAGTTGGCCAGCGTCTGGGCTTCTACGCCCTGCCCGGCATCAACCACCAGCAGTGCGCCTTCACAGGCGGCCAGTGAACGGGAAACCTCGTAGGAGAAGTCAACGTGCCCAGGCGTGTCGATAAAGTTGAGCTGGTAGGTTTGGCCGTCTTGCGCCTTATAATCCAGCGTCACGCTCTGCGCTTTGATGGTAATGCCACGCTCGCGCTCAAGATCCATAGAATCGAGCACCTGCGCGGCCATTTCACGTTCGGTCAAGCCACCGCAGATTTGGATAATACGGTCGGACAGCGTCGACTTACCGTGGTCAATGTGGGCAATAATGGAGAAATTTCGTATGTGCTTCATTATAAAAGTTTTTCTGCCTTGGTATTTCTGAATTACTCGCCTATAGAAACCCGCATGGACCTAAAGCGACAGTGAATGGGTTCGGCCGTCTTGCGCCTGAATCGCTGCATTCTACATGCCACACCACTGAAAACCTAGCGATCGGTGCAGCGAAGGCGTTCTATTATGTACACTTTAATGTTACAGAGCGCTCCGGGTTATGAAAGCGGATGTTAACAAAGCCCAACGCGGTCAAAACGGTAAGTGATAACAATCTTCCCCCCCATATTGCCTCGCCTGCCGCTGTCAGGATCGTGTATTAATACATAACCGCCAATAACGCAATAAACCCTCTCCTAATTCCGAATAAAATAATATTCGGATCAACATCTTAGAATTGTACTTTGCTCTCCGGGCTTTAGGAAAAACCCGATGTACGCTCGCCGGCTGCTCCTATAGAAATGAAGGTGAACACCGCGATAAAACATAATTCAGGGCACTACATCGGCATGCCCACCGGGGTTCACCAGCATATCTCTGCGTGTTGATTGGAAGGTGCATAATGATCGATAAAGGGCAAATGCTGAGCCGGCACGATTTTTCAAAGGTCAATTGGGGCATTCTTGCAGCGGCAGCGCTGCTGCTAACTCTCGGTGCGGCACTGCTGTTGCTGCCGCTGCTGAGCAACATGGATGAAAATGAGGTACTGACCTTACTGCAAACCGGCGCAGCGACTATTTTACTCGGCTGTATCCTGCTGGCACTGCGCCATTACCTGCGGCCGGCATTGACCTATCGCCTGTACGAACACGGTGTCCGGGTGATTAACCCATATAGTCATAAAGAACGATTTATTCCCTTTGAAAAAATTGGTGATATTTATCGTTTTCGCGGCGGTCGTTTGTTCGGAGGAGTCTTGGATGTAATGGCGTTTCGCGCGTCGGCCGATCACCCCTGGTGTCCGGTGTTCAGCAATGTTTCCCACTCCATGCGGCTGGCCGATACCATTATCGCTCAGCAGATCCAACAGCGTGGACCACTGGCCTTGAATGCACTGTATCAGGGGGAAGTGCTGTCATTTCACTATCTCAGTTGCGGCGCTCGCTGGCTGACTCAATTGCTGGCTGACCATCGGAAAGGACAATCGGCCCAAACGTTGAACCTGAGTTCAACGGCACTGATCACACCTCAGGGGTCTATCCCGATTGAGCAGATCCGCGAACTGGAAAATAATCCGCAGCGCGGCACCATTCGCCTGTTGGATAATCAGGGCAATGCATTATTTACTATCGGCTATTTTTCGCTGCTCAGCGCCGATCTGTTTATCGCGCTGCTGGAGCATATGATCTACACCCGCATCACCGCCTACCATAACCCGGCGATGACGCGGCAGCAGTTTTAACACAGAGGCTGGTTTTCCGTTTTCAGGCGCATGGCCCCAGGCGGTAAACCAATTTGCAGAACGACGGGTTGGTAATTTGCCTGTTCACCGAGGCGGTGTGCCAAACTACGCGCCAACATAAAGGCCGCAACACCGCCGAGCAGTGCGCCAATCGCGGCAGAAGCATCGGTACCCAGCCAGTATTGCAACAGACTGCCCCCCAGCATCATGCCCAATAGCGGCGTCAGATAAACCAGCATTGCTGAGCGCAGCAGGCTGCCTTCCGCAATACCTACCTCAACCCGCTGTCCCGGTTCAAGCGGCTGCGCGATATGGACCTGTAACTGGTGTTCGGTTTCCGGCACCAGTTCATTCAACGCCCGTGCGCCACAGCCAGAACGGGCAGTACAACTGCCACATCCGGCTTTCGGCTCACAGCGCAGCAGCGCCACGCCCTGTTGCCACGAAACGACCGTGGCCCACTCTTTCATCATTGTGGTGACACCTTGAAGGAAATGCTGTCAGCGATTCGCTTGGCCGTTGCCGGCGGCAGTTCGCCAACGATAGTGATCTCATTGCCGTTACGGACTTCGGTTTGGATAGTACGACGACCCTGGCGATAATATTGCTGGCCGGCACCGCTGCCCGCAGGGCTGACGTTGACCGAGAAACTGAACAAGCCGTCGCTGTAGAGCCGCGACTCAACGGGTTCGGTCACATTCGGCAACTTGCGGCGGTTACGTGCAACTTCATCGACCCCAGCAGGCAACCAGCCGGTGCTCCAGCTCAACTTGATTTTATCTACCGCCGGAAGCGACAGCAAGGGTGGCAGGTTAGCCTTGATCAGCCCCTGCATTGCGCCTTGTACTTGCGATCCGACGACAAACGAAATCACCCGGTACTGTTCAAGCGTTTCGCCATCACGGTCGATCAAATCCACCCGTAACGGCAGCTTGGTAGCTTCATCCATCCAGACAATATAGTTATAGCGTGAACCATCACGAGCAACCACGCGGATCACTTCGCAGGGACGATCGGAAATGCGGGTGCTGCCGACGGAGATAAAATCGTAATATTTCGCCAGACGGTCAAAATCAGCATAAACAATGGCCGGCAACGCATCGACGATGTGATCGCCCGACAGCGTAAAGGGCTCCAGGCCGGGTTCGAAATAGCTAATCCCACCACCCCGTTGCAGCACTTCACGGCGCGGACCGTCCATATGCAGTAATTGGCCGAGCGGCTGCTGGTCAATCACCGCATGACGATAGCGCAGTGATTCAATCCCCTGCTTGCTGATGCTGATATAGGCGAGTTCATAATTGAGCGAACGGCTGGCACTGCTCATCTGTTGTAACAACGCCCCGGACGCAGAGGGCTGCGCCGGGGCGATGTTTGAGTAGAGCAGGCTGCCCGTCAATAGACAGACGGAGAACCAAATTTGCTTCATTACTGCTGTTGCATTCCTAAAGACTGAGTTCCGGGAACCTGAACGGCAGCCTGTTGTGGGGTGCTTTGCTCAAGCTGCAGTTGATCAGAATGCAAACGACGTTGCAACTCATAATCCTGCAGCATAGCGTTAATGCGTTTGCGCTGTTCCTGCACCTGCTGCTGTTGACCGCTGCCGGTGGAGAAACTGTCTGCCGGTACGCCGAGGCTAACCGGTGACGCCTGCCCCATGATTGGCAGGGTATTAAACGCCGGTGATTCAGCGGCACCAGATTGTGCAGCCGGTTGGTTGTATTGCTGTACGCCTACAATCACCGCCAGCGACACGCAGGCCGCCATACCAATCTGAGTGATCTGACTAGCCCAAGGGCGGACTTTGTGCCAGAACGGCATTTTCTGCCAGGTGTGAGGTTGCGGCTGAGATTCCGGAACTGCAGAAGGAACCAGACGTGCAGGTTCTTTCTCAAGTGCAGCAGCAACACGATCTGCGATATCGAGATGCATGACTTGTCCGATATCACCCCGTAGTGTGTCACGTATCAGGTGATAGCTCTGCCAGCTTTGTTGAAGCGCTCTGTCTTTAGACAACGAACTCAGCAGCTCGCTGTCGAGCGATTCCCCATCCATCAGAGCGGAAAGCTTTTCTTTCTGCATGCCTAAGTACCCTTCCTGTGTCCGCCATTGCTAACGTTGAATCAGCGGTTGAACTTTATTATCGATAGCCTCCCTGGCGCGGAAAATACGCGAACGTACGGTTCCGACCGGGCAATCCATGATGGCAGCTATCTCTTCGTAGCTTAAACCATCCAGCTCCCGCAGGGTAATCGCCATGCGAAGATCCTCAGGGAGAGACTCAATGGTACGGAAAACTATCTGTCTCAGCTCTTCTGACAACATTAAGTTCTCAGGGTTCGAAATTTCTTTCAGTGCACCCGCACTTTCGTAATTTTCGGCATCGTTGGCATCCACATCGCTGGATGGCGGACGACGGCCCTGAGCCACCAAATAATTTTTTGCCGTATTCACAGCAATTCGATACAACCAGGTATAGAAAGCGCTATCCCCACGGAACGATTCCAGTGCGCGATAGGCTTTAATAAACGACTCCTGTACCACATCAGGCACATCGCCCTGCGGTACATACCGGGAAACGAGACTCGCCACTTTATGCTGGTAACGAATTACCAGTAAGTTAAACGATTGCTGATCGCCCTTTTGGACCCGCTCAACCAGAACTTGATCCGTTAACTGCTCGCTCATCCGAGGTAAACTCTCCCCAAATCCGTCTCCACGCGTAAAATTGTACTGCCAGCCATACATTATTTTCCTGAGCAAGCACTCGCTTGGAGTTCATACAGAACACGAAGTTCCGTATGGCCATTGTTTTTTATGTTGATGTCACCCATCCGTGGCTTTTGCCCGGACAATTAGGCTAACATGAATTTCACTCTTCTTCTGCACATCATACGCTATGCAACCATCATCTGAACATGTTAGCGATGTACTGATCGTCGGTAGCGGTGCTGCCGGCCTGTCACTGGCGCTGCGCCTGGCGCAGCATTGCAAGGTTACCGTACTCAGCAAGGGGCCGCTCAACGAAGGCGCCACATTTTATGCCCAAGGCGGGATCGCCGCGGTTTTCGATGAAACGGACAGCATTGCCTCACACGTAGATGACACTTTGATTGCCGGAGCCGGCCTGTGTGACAAAGACGCCGTTGAGTTTATCGCCGGCAATGCGCGCCACTGCGTGCAGTGGTTGATTGATCAGGGGGTATTGTTCGACACCGAGGTCAACGCTCAGGGCGAAGCTCATTACCACCTGACGCGGGAAGGGGGGCACAGCCACCGCCGTATCCTGCATGCCGCTGATGCTACAGGTAAAGAAGTAGAGACTACCCTTGTGGGGAAAGCAAGCAACCACCCCAATATTTGCGTGATGGAACGCCGTAATGCGGTCGATCTGATCACCTCGAACAAAATCGGCCTGCCGGGCACTCGCCGGGTCGTCGGCGCCTATGTGTGGAACCGCGAGTTGGAGCAGGTAGAAACCTACCGCGCCAAAACCGTGGTGCTGGCTACCGGCGGTGCAGCCAAAGTGTATCAATACACCACCAACCCGGATATCTCGTCCGGCGACGGTATCGCCATGGCCTGGCGCGCAGGTTGCCGCGTCGCCAACCTGGAGTTCAATCAGTTCCACCCGACCTGCCTGTTCCATCCGCAGGCGCGTAACTTCCTGCTGACCGAAGCGTTGCGCGGTGAAGGTGCCTATCTGAAGCGCCCGGACGGCAGCCGCTTTATGCCCGATTTTGACCCTCGCGGCGAACTGGCACCACGAGACGTAGTCGCGCGAGCCATCGACCACGAAATGAAGCGTCTGGGTGCGGACTGCATGTATCTGGACATCAGCCATAAACCGGCTGAATTCATTACCCAGCATTTCCCGATGATCCATGAAAAACTGCTGACGCTGGGCTTTGACCTGACCCGCCAGCCGATCCCTATCGTCCCCGCCGCGCACTATACCTGCGGGGGTGTGATGGTCGATCAGCATGGTCGTACCGATCTTGACGGGCTATATGCCATTGGCGAGGTCAGCTATACCGGCCTGCACGGCGCTAACCGCATGGCATCCAACTCACTGCTGGAATGTCTGGTCTACGGTTGGTCGGCAGCGGAAGACATCATGATGCGTCTGCCGTTTATCAAGCTGGCGAAACAGCTGCCGCAGTGGGATGAAAGCCGGGTGGACGACGCTGATGAACGAGTGGTGATCCAACATAACTGGCATGAATTGCGCTTGTTTATGTGGGACTACGTAGGGATAGTGCGCACCACCAAACGGCTGGAGCGAGCGCTGCGCCGCATCAATACCTTGCAGGCAGAAATTGACGAGTACTACGCCAACTTCCGCATCTCCAACAACCTGCTGGAACTGCGCAATTTGGTACAGGTGGCGGAGCTTATCGTCCGCAGCGCCATGGAACGCAAGGAAAGCCGTGGATTGCACTATACGCTGGACTATCCGGACCTGCTGCCGGAAGCGTTGCCGACCATTCTGCAGCCTTAATCGCATCGCTAGGGCACCAATAGCGGTGCCCTTTTCATCTCAGTAAAACAAGTAGAAATCGGTAATCAGACGGCGAAAATCATCGGTGTAACTGCCATCGGCCAACTTAATCGCCAGCTTCTGCTCGGTTGCATCTTCCGCAGGCTGACGCGCCAGGGCTAACAGTACCCGGTGCATCGGCGTATCCGCACGATCGCTGACATTCAGTCGCTGCGCAGTATGCCAGCCACGGCGTTGGGCATTAGTTTCGAAAGCTTCGCCAATGTCATGCGGCAGCACCACGCAAAAAGTCCCCTGCGGCGCGATTAACTGTTCCGCACTGGCCAGCAGGGCATCGTGGGTCAGGGTTTCGGTATAGCGTGCGTTGTGTCGCGCCTGGTCACGACAGGCAACCGCAGGCTCGAAATACGGCGGGTTGCTGACGATCAGATCATATTCACCGGCATGATGCTGGGAAAAATGGTGAATATCCTGCGCATGTACCCGAATGCGCGTCGACCAAGGGGATTCCAGCACATTGTCATTCGCCTGTGCAGCGGCGGCTTCATCCAGCTCTACAGCGTCAATCTGCACGTTCTCGGCGGTACGCTGCGCCAGCATCAGCGCGATCAATCCGCTGCCACTGCCGATGTCCAGCACCCGTTGTGCCTGCGCCAGGGGGGCCCATGCACCGAGCAACACGCCGTCGGTACCCACTTTCATTGCACAGCGATCGTGAGCAACAAAAAATTGCTTAAAGGTAAAACCGCCGCGACGCGGAGTAAAATTCGCTTTCGATTGAGTGCTCACAATAACCACCTGATTACAAAACTGGCGTAGCATAAGGCAATCTGATTTTTGGGAAAAGAGATGCTTTCCGCTTAAATAGGTGAAGAACGCGGCCAACCCGTCTATAATCGGCGCCCCAAGTAGAGGTAGACCATGACAGTAACCAATTTTTCCGAGCTCGAACTCGATGAACGCCTGATCAACGCCCTGCGTGATAAAGGCTACGAACGCCCAACCGCCATTCAAGCCGAGGCGATCCCGCCTGCGATGGATGGGCGCGACGTATTGGGTTCGGCGCCGACCGGCACCGGCAAGACCGCTGCATTTTTGCTGCCGGTATTGCAACATCTGCTCGACTTCCCACGCAAGAAGTCCGGCCCACCGCGCGTACTGATCCTGACCCCGACACGCGAGCTGGCGATGCAGGTAGCCGATCAGGCACGTGAACTGGCTGCTCATACTTCGCTGGATATCGCTACCATCACCGGTGGCGTCGCCTATATGAACCACGCGGAAGTCTTCAGCGAAAACCAGGACGTGGTCGTTGCCACTACCGGTCGTCTGCTGCAGTACATTAAAGAAGAAAACTTCGACTGCCGCGCGGTAGAAACGCTGATCCTCGATGAAGCCGACCGCATGCTCGACATGGGCTTCGCGCAGGACATCGAAACCATTTCCGCCGAAACCCGCTGGCGTAACCAGACCCTGCTGTTCTCCGCGACGCTGGAAGGCGATGCCATCCGCGAATTCGCCGAACGTATTCTGAAAGAGCCGGTAGAAGTCGAAGCTGACCCGTCACGCCGCGAGCGCAAAAAGATCCTGCAGTGGTACTACCGCGCCGACGATGTGGCACATAAAACCGCCCTGCTGGTGCATTTGCTGCAACAACCGGACGTGCAGAAATCCGTGATCTTCGTGCGTAAGCGTGAGCGCGTGCATGAGCTGGCAGCCTGGCTGCGCGAGGCCGGTATTAATACCTGTTACCTCGAAGGCGAAATGGTGCAGGCCAAGCGTAACGAAGCGGTAAAACGCATGATGGACGGCCGAGTCAACGTGCTGGTCGCCACCGACGTTGCTGCCCGTGGTCTGGATATTCTGGATATCACCCACGTGTTCAACTTCGACATGCCGCGCACGGCGGATACCTACCTGCACCGCATCGGCCGTACCGGTCGTGCCGGGCGTAAAGGTACCGCGATCTCGCTGGTTGAGGCACACGACCACCTGCTGCTGGGCAAAGTGGGCCGTTACCTGAACGAGCCGTTGAAAGCGCGGGTGATCGAAGAGCTGCGTCCGTCAACCAAAGTGCCGAGCGAAAAAAGCAACGGCAAGCCTTCCAAGAAGGTGCTTGCCAAACGCGCAGCCGACAAAGAAAAGAACAAAGAAAAAGCCAAGGTGAAAGTACGTCATCGCGATGCGAAAAACGTGGGCAAACGTCGCCAGCCGAAGGCAAAACCTGAGAGCAACGGCGCGAAGTAATGCTGCCGTAGTGAATAAAAACCGCCTTCCATTAACCTGAAGGCGGTTTTTTTATGCCCGCTTACAGTTGTGCATAATGCGTTGCCTGCTGATGGCCTTTCAACCAGGCATTCAGTTGTCGAGAACCCTCGCGCATTTCTTCACTCTGCAACGACATTGGCGTTTGTGAGAAATAGAACTGAAAGGCCATCCCCTGCTGATTGCGAGCCTTGGCATCCGCCCCCGCCTGCAACAGCATCAACGCCAACTGCGGCGCATTGGTTTTTGCCGCGACATGCAAAGGCGTATCGCCCAGCCGATCGCTCAACGTGACATCGCCCCCGGAGACCAACAGTAACCGCAGTTGCTCTTCCCGCCCGGCCAATACGGCAGTCGCCAGGGGTGTGGCACCGGTTACCGCGTTACGTGGGTTAACCGCTCCCCCCTGCTCCAGCAACAGCCGCAAATACTGCGAGTCCTGCACCGCCGCCGCAGTATGCAGCGCGCTGTTGCCATCCAGCCCCGGAATGGAGGCATCAGCCCCCAGCTCCAGCAGTAAGGCCAGACTTTGCGGTTGCTGTGCCAGTATTGCCCATTGCAGCAAAGTAACCTGACGGTCGCCCTGCTCGCTCAGACGCCCCTGCGTTGCCTGTTCGAGGATACCCTTGGTGTCACCACGCGCTACCGCCTGGGCCAGCGCCGCATTGTCGTGCCCGTTGAAGGGAGAGTTTTCCTGATTCATCTGTTGCTCCTTAGCCATCATCAGCAAACCGGCGATCGCAACCAACGCCAGCATGGCGATAATCAAGGTCTGCCGTACGCGCCGTCTGTCAGGCATTGGCCTTGATCTCCCATGGCTTTTGCTCCGCCATCGAACTGATGACCTTATCGATACCGTGCGCGGTCAGGCTGCGATCCATATGTTTACTCGGCCGCCAGTCGTCAATGCCGCTCAGAGTATCGTTATTGGCCAATGTGATTTTATGCCCGATGGCGTCCGGAATTAGCGAAGTGGACTCCTGGGTGCCAGTCAGCATGTCGTATTGTTCGCTGTAACGGCGGATCCCCCCCGCTTGAGCATCCTGTTTCGCCGCTGCCGGATCGAGCCCCATACGGTTCAACGTGTAATCGGAAACGCCTGCGGCATTAAAAGTAACCGCCACAGTGCCAGTCGCCAGTGCCGCCGTTGCTGCCAGACCACCGCCAAGCGAATGGCCGGCAATCACCAGTGCCTCGCCAAATGCCGCTTTGGCACTTTTGGCAACCGCGACCGCCTGATTGTACTGCACATCATCATAGCCGGTCGCCTGACGCACATTGCTCAACCAGTCACGCATATCATTGGTGCCAGCAAAAGCCAATACATACTGCTGATTATCGCTGTAGATCCCGGCCTGGAAACCCGATGCCGAGTCATGCAGACTGGCGGGGTCAATGCCTGCACCGAGCAAGGCACCGTCGCTCAAGCGGGTGAAACCACCAACGCCCTGACTGGCGGTGTTGTAAACATCCTTGGCCAGTAACGCCAGCGTATAGTCCCCTTGCTGTGACTGTTGCCCACGCGTCACGCCCTGATTGGCAGCCACCGGCACAGCGGCCGACATATCGCTCACAAGCGTATTCAGCAGATTCTGCGCATTCAGACTGTTTGGGGAAAGCGTGACCGCAGGGGCTTTGGTCGCTGGGGACTCAATCGGCTGTGGCGAACTCAGGGGTTCCGGTATCGCACGGGCCAGCGGGGGTTGAATGGCCGCAGGGCTGACCGCAGAGGTAAAACTCAAAGACATACTCATGCCAACTCCTTGTCGATAGACTTATCTATGCCGCACCCAAATGAGTGCTGCTGTAGCTATCGGCAGGTCGGAGCAGTTCTGTAATGCGAGCGATTATCTTTGCGGGGAATGTGATCAGGATTCACTTTCTGGCCGTTGCGGCAAGAAAAAAGGGAGCCGAAGCTCCCTTATTAATCACGCGGACAATTACAGACTTTCTGTAAAAGTACGTGTAATCACGTCGCGTTGCTGTTCTGGCGTCAGCGAGTTGAAACGCACCGCATAACCGGACACGCGGATGGTCAGCTGCGGGTATTTTTCCGGATGCTTAACCGCATCTTCCAGCGTTTCACGGCGCAACACGTTCACATTCAGGTGCTGACCACCTTCTACGCGAACGGTCGATTGCATTTCCAACGGCACTTCACGGTACTCGATCTGGCCCAGTTCGCTGACCGGAACGACCTGATCTTCCGCGTAGTTGGCTTTCGCACAAACGCAGCGAGCTTCGGATTGTTCATCGTCCAGCAGCCAGAAAGAGTTCACCAGCGCCTGGTCGTTCGCTTTAGTGATTTGAATACCAGTAATCATGTTGTTGCCTCCGTACAAGGGCGAAAAATTCTACTTCGAAAGAAAACCCAATGTTGGTTTCGGCCATTTGGTAAAACCATTGTTGTCTTGTTGTTCTGTATACCAGTCTGACCGGGGCAATTCTTTGATTAAAGTCAATTTTCACGGGGTACCCACACACCGAAAAGGGGCAAGTTTATGTTTTATGTCAATTTTCCCCGCAGGACACATCGCAATTATTTTTGTAAATTTTCAACATTATTTGCATCAACCGAAAAGACGTCAGGATAAAAGCGGGTTTCACTGAGTGAAGCTAAACGGTAAGCTATGCCCAGTGAATTGTTAACGAAAACAAAGGAGAGCGTTTATGTCCACCTCCCTCACCTGGCATGATGTTATCGGCAAGGAGAAAGAGCAGCCCTATTTTCATGAAACGCTTGCCTTTGTTGCCGCTGAACGTCAGGCAGGTAAAACCATTTACCCACCGCAAAAAGACGTGTTCAACGCCTTTCGTTATACCGAACTGGCAGACGTGAAAGTGGTGATCCTCGGTCAGGATCCCTATCACGGCCCGAATCAGGCCCATGGCCTGTCTTTCTCGGTGCTGCCCGGTGTACCTGCTCCCCCTTCGCTGGTGAATATGTATAAAGAGCTGGCAACCGACATTCCTGGCTTTGAACGTCCTGACCACGGCTGTCTGCAAAGCTGGGCGGAACAAGGCGTGCTGCTACTGAACACGGTGTTGACGGTGGAAGGCGGCCAGGCACATTCACACGCCAAGCTGGGCTGGGAAACCTTTACCGATAAGGTGATTGCCGCGCTGAATGAAAACCGCGAAGGCGTAGTGTTTCTGCTGTGGGGCGCTCACGCCCAGAAGAAAGGCAACTTTATCGACAGCAACCGCCACCACGTGCTGAAAGCGCCGCACCCTTCACCGCTTTCCGCCCATAGGGGTTTCCTCGGCTGCCGCCACTTCTCGCAGGCCAACCAGCTGTTGGTGCAACAGGGATTGCAACCTATCGACTGGCTGCCGCAACTGCCGCTAGCCTGATTCAAACGTAAAAAAGGCACCCGAGGGTGCCTTAAGTTT